>NZ_JAUUBW010000020.1:0-63713 GCF_036598985.1 Sporolactobacillus sp. KGMB 08714 | reverse complement strand
TTGCACCGAATGCAGCCAGAGCCGCACCAAAATGCCGAAATGTCGCACCGAATCGGGCCAAAGACGCACCGAATCGTCAGGCAGTCGCACCAAATCAGAGCGGTTGCACCGAATGCGGCCGGAGTTGCACCGAAACGCCGAAATGTCGCACCGAATCGTCAGGCAGTCGCACCGAATCAGAGCGGTTGCACCGAATGCGGCCGGAGCCGCACCAAAATGCTGAAATGTCGCACCGAATCGTCGGGAAGTCGCACCGAATCAGAGCGGTCGCACCGAATGCAGCCAGAGCCGCACCAAAATGCCGAAATGTCGCACCGAATCGTCGGGAAGTCGCACCAAATCAGAGCGGTCGCACCGAATGCGGTCAGAGCCGCACCAAAATGCTGAAATGTCGCACCGAATCAGGCCAAACGCGCACCGAATCAGAGTGGTCGCACCGAATGCGGTCGGAGCCGCACCGAAACGCCGAAATGTCACACCGAATCGTCAGGCAGTCGCACCAAATCAGAGCGGTCGCACCGAATGCGGTCGGAGCCGCACCAAAATGCCGAAATGTCGCACCGAATCAGGCCAAACGCGCACCGAATCAGAGCGGTTGCACCGAATGCGGCCGGAGTTGCACCGAAACGCCGAAATGTCGCACCGAATCGGGCCAAAGACGCACCGAATCAGAGCGGTCGCACCGAATGCGGCCGGAGCCGCACCAAAATGCTGAAATGTCGCACCGAATCGTCAGGAAGTCGCACCGGAATCCAAAGTGTCAGCACAACTAAAAGTTCCTCCATTCTTTATTTTCCATCTTTTTATTTTATGCCTATCGATTTGATACGCAGCCCGATATTCGCTCTTGGTAAAGAACTTTGTCCAGTGATCAACTTAAATGATGATATGGAGCAATACTAAAAGGACCTTTGCTGGCTTGAGATCCAGAAGTCCCGAAAATTCAAGATTGCTGCGGGTTGACGAGCGGTTCACCATAAAATACTGTTTCACAAACTTTGGATTTGATGCTAAAATAATTTTTCACTCATATTGAAACGCGAAACAATGGCCGGCAGAAAAATAAGGGAGTGTTTTTCAATTTCAATTTTTAAAAACGTTGTTCTACCTTGGCTTTAAACCAGTCAGGACTTTTAAGAGAAGAGAGAATGGAAGCGGAAATCATGTACAAAAGTGTGCAATTTTCAATTGATCTCTGCATCTGAGATTTCAATGACATTCATCCAGATCCTTGCATTATGGTTGAAATGTTAACAAAAAAGACATATTATTGGTGTTGAGAAATGAATTGTGTTGTAGCTTGTGATTTAAATCTCAAACGATTTCGACTTAATTTACTACAGAAAAGGTGGCTGTGAATCATGGGTAAGCCTAAAATTTTAATCATTGGCGCGGGTTACGGAGGTATGATGACAACGGTTCGTCTGACTAAGGAGCTTGAAGCGGACGATGCCGATATAACGCTTGTCAATAAGCACAATTATCATTATCAGACGACGTGGCTGCATGAAGCGGCGGCGGGGACCATTCATCATGACCGGACGAGAATGCTGATCAAGAACGTGATCAATACGAATCGCGTCAACTTCGTTCAGGATTCAGTTCGATCGATTGACAAAGAGAACAAAAAGGTCGTTCTGAAAAACAGTGAGATTGACTATGACTATCTGGTGATTGGGTTGGGCTTTGAATCCAATACATTTGGAATCAAGGGCCTTGACGAAAATGCATTTGCCATTCGCAGTGTCAATACGGCGCGCAAAATCCGCGAGCATATTGAGTATAAATTTGCCAGCTATAACAATGATCCGGATGCGAAGGACAGCGATCTGACCATTGTCGTCGGGGGTGCGGGCCTGAGCGGTGTCGAATTTCTCGGCGAGCTTGTGAACAGAATCCCGAAGCTGTGCAAAGAGTATGATGTCGATCCGTCCAAAGTCAGGATCATTGACGTCGAAGGAACACCGCTTGTCCTTCCTCCGTTTGAACGTGATCTTGCCGAATATGCGCAGAAGTATCTGGAAGGAAAGGGTGTTGAATTCAGACTCAGTACCTTCATTAAAGAAGCGATGCCCGGCGGAGTCAAGGTTCAGAAACAGGGGAGCGATCAGCTGGAAGAAATTGAGGCAGGCACTGTCGTCTGGACAGGCGGTGTGAAGGCGAGTCATATTCCTGCTGATTCCGGCTTCGAAACGAACCGCGGAAAGATTCAGGTTACGGACGATCTTCGCGCGCCGGATGACGATCATGTTTTTGCAGTCGGGGACGTTGCAATTGTTTTTCCGGCGGAAGGCGAACGTCCTTACCCGCCGAGCGCCCAGATTGCGGTCCAGCAGGCTGAAACGGTTGCGAAAAACCTGAAACACCTGATTAAGGGGGAGCCGACTGAGAAGTTTGTATACGAGCCCAAGGGCACCGTTGCTTCTCTCGGAGAAAAAGAAGCAATCGGAGTTGTGTTCGACAAGAAGCTGACCGGAAAAACCGCGGCCGCTCTGAAAAAGGTGATCGACGACCGTTATCTGCTGATGCTTGGCGGCATTGGCCTCCTGCTCAAGAAAGGCAAACTGAATCTGCTGTAATCTGGCCCGGGAGGATTCGGCAGCTGCCGGTGTTCCCTAAAGAAGAGAAAAAGATCCGAAGTTGTTTTTCACCACTTCGGATCTTTTTTATTCACCCTAAGAAAAGGGCCTGGCTCTATTTCTTAAATTAATTGAAAATAAATTCATTATTTTAAACGGAAAGGAAAACTTAATAAAGTGTTCACCGTTCCCGAAGGATTTCCCAAATTTTCATCAGCTGAATCGTCTCATCGGGATGATCCGGAAGTTCCTCAATGAAGGAAAAAAGCCCGGGCATTTGCTTGATCCGCTCAAGCAGCCGGACATCTTCACGGCTGACATACACCGACTGGGGCTCGTGAACCAAAGGCGTCCGCCCGAGAAGAAAGTCCGTCGAGACATTCAGATAATCGGCAATTTGAACAAGCATTTCCGGATCGGGCTTGCGGGCCCCAGATTCATAGCGGCTCAGCTGGACATTTGAAATTTTCAGTTGATCGGCCATTTCCACTTGCGATAGATTTTTTTCATCGCGTAGAAAACGGATCCTGCTGCCCAGCGTGTTTCGCATTGAGGAACGCCCTCCCATTTAAAAACTTCGTTATGGATTTGGTAAACATTAAAAATTTTAACATGTTCTCTTTTTGGCGGGAGATATATTACCAAATAGGATAATATTTATGTACCTTATTCGGCTTGAATGTTATAATTTGGTTAATGATTTCCAATAAGGTAATCGGAGGATGAATGATCATGCTCACAGTTGATCTGCAGAAACTAAAAGCGTTGCGCAAATCCAAGATGTCGCTGGATCAGATGTCTTCACACCTCGGCTATCAAAGTCCGAACGGCTATTATTATCTGGAAACCGGAAGGAGCAAGATAACGGCGGAGACACTCGCTAAGGTCGCGACGATTCTTGGGGTGCCGATTGAGGAGTTTTTCGTTGAGAAAGATGAGAAGGACGAATGATTTCCTGATCCGAATGGTTCGGGCACATGATCGTTAAACGATCCCGTTCATCTATGATCAGTCGCTGTCCATGCGGAAGCCCGGCCGCAGGCAAAGTACGCACCCGCTTCAGAACAGAAAAAGTCTGCCCTGAGACGGGAAAGAAGCGCTTTTTAGACATGAAAACGTTCTTCGGCTTGATGGTTCGGCCATGAGATTTTTCCCGGGTTAAATAGAGCAGATTTATCAGCCGCCGAGGGTCTCTACCGGCTGCGTTCGCGGTTTATCTGCTGCATTGGGCTTTTTCCGGCTGAATGGGCAGGTCTATCAGCCGCAAGGGTCTTCTGCCGGCTGCGTTCGCGGTTTATCTGCTGCATTGGGCTTTTTCCGGGTAAATAGAGCAGATTTATCAGCCGCCGAGGGTCTCTACCGGCTGCGTTCGCGGTTTATCTGCTGCATTGGGCTTTTTCCGGGTTAAATAGAGCAGATTTATCAGCCGCCGAGGGTCTCTACCGGCTGCGTTCACGGTTTATCTGCTGCATTGGGCTTTTCCCGGGTAAATAGAGCAGGTCTATCAGCCGCAAGGGTCTTCTGCCGGCCGCCTCCGCAAGCCTATTGGGCCGCATGAGGTTCCCTTTCAGCCGATTTCGTCATTTATAAATGTTCATCCCGGTGGGTCCGCATAAAAAATTTTATGGCAGGGGCATGAATTCGCTGCCGGTGCTATGAATTTTTCCGGGTGAATGATAAACTAGGTATCGTACTACTTGGCTGATCAGGGCGGCGGATATCGGTCCGCCTTCTTCATGACCGGCTTATCACTGAAGGGAGGTATTATGATGTGCGGATTTTGCGGCTATATGGCGAATAGCAGTGTGCTTGAGCCCGGGCGGCACGAACAGAATGCAATGACCGAACGTGCGGAAGTGATCGAGCACCGCGGACCCGATGATGCCGGATATTATACCGATGATCAGATGCAGCTCGCATTTCGGAGACTGAGCATCATTGATCTGGCCGGGGGACACCAGCCGCTGCCTTACGATAATGATCGCTACTACATCATTTATAATGGTGAAGTTTATAACTATGTTGAATTAAGGAACGAGCTGATACGGAAGGGCTACACATTCAAGACGACCTCGGATACGGAAGTCATCGTTGCTCTGTATGCCGATTGCGGGACGGATTCTGTCAAATATTTGCGCGGCATGTTTGCTTTCCTGATCTGGGACAGGCAGGAGAAGGTATTGTTCGGAGCGCGGGATAGGTTCGGCATCAAGCCGTTTTATTATATGGAGAAAAAAGACGGGGTGTTCTTCGCCTCCGAGAAAAAGAGCCTGCTTGTCGGTGAAGAACCTCACCCCGTTTCGGAAAAGGCGCTTCAGTATTATATGACCTTCCAGTTTGTTCCGGAGCCCTATACGCTTTCCGACCGGATCCGGCGGCTTGAGCCGGGGCACTATCTTCTTAAAAAAGCCGACGGGCCGCTGCAGATCAAGCCATACTGGAAGCCGTCTTTCTCACCCGTCAGCCAGACAGTGGATGAAGCGCGGAAAAAAATCCAGAATGTGCTGGTCGACTCGGTCAAGATGCATATGAGAAGCGATGTCCCTGTCGGCGCATTCCTGTCGAGCGGCATTGATTCCACTTGTATCGTTGCCCTGGCCAAACGTTTCAATCGCAACATCAAGACGTTTACCGTCGGTTTTAAGAGCAAGGGCTACAACGAAATAGATATCGCAAGGGATTCGGCGGAGAAACTGGGTGTCGAAAATCACGCAATTGAAGTGACTCCGGAGATGTTCATGGAGGAGCTGCCGCGCATTGTCTGGCATATGGACGATCCGGTTGCCGATCCGGCCGCGATCCCGCTTTATTTCGTTGCCGGAGAGGCCAGAAAACATGTCAAGGTTGTCCTGTCGGGAGAGGGCTCGGACGAACTGTTCGGAGGCTACACCATCTACCGCGAACCGCTTGCACTCAACTGGTTTGATGCCGTGCCCGCTTCCGTAAAAAAAGGGCTTCGTGCTTTTGCAGGCAGGCTTCCCTACGGAATGAAGGGACGCAGTTATCTGCTGCGCGGCACGACGCCGCTGCTTGACCGTTATGTCGGCAATGCGTTTATGTTCAATGAAAATGAGAAAAAATATGTGCTGAAAACTTTTTCACCGGACTCGCCGTTCACGGATATTACGGGTCCCATCTATGAGCGGGCGGCCGATTATGACAAAGAAGAGCAGATGCAGCTGATTGACATTGAGACCTGGCTTCGCGGCGATATTCTTGTCAAGGCCGATCGGATGACGATGGCCCACTCTCTGGAGCTTCGTGTTCCGTTCCTGGATAAAGAAGTCTTTGAGGTAGCCCGCTCTCTGCCCGTTTCACTGAAAACGGGGAACAGGACGACCAAGTATGCCTTCCGCGAAGCGATGCGCGGCATTGTACCCGACTCGATCCTTTTCCGCAAAAAGCTCGGATTTCCCGTACCGACCCGTGTCTGGCTGAAAAATGAACTCTATGACTGGGCCAGAAAGATCATTCATGACAGCGGTACGGACCGCTACATCAATAAATCCTACGCTCTGAAGCTGCTTGACGACCACTGCAGCGGAAAACGGGATAACAGCAGAAAAATATGGACGATTTTGATGTTCATGCTCTGGCATCAGATCTATATTGAAAAAACAATCACTATTAACAAACAGCCGGTTTATCAGGCGTAAGAGAGCTGAAAACAAAAAGCCGCGGAAAATCAATTATTGATTTTCCGCGGCTTTTTCAGCTGAAAGATCTCTTTGAGGAAGGATCTCTTTGGCCGGTATCCGTTGCTTTTCAGTGAGTCTCCGGTTCCCGGCCGTGTTCCAGCTCTTCGCTCGGCTTGAATAAGATGGTCAGGCAGTACAACGCACATAGACCGACAATACCAAAAATAATACGGGAAAGCGCGGTATATGCGCCGCCGAAAATCACCGAAATCAGATCGAATCGAAAAAAGCCGATCAGTCCCCAGTTGATGCCTCCGATAATCAGAATCGTGAGGCATGTTCTCTGCAAACCGCTCATGATTTTTCCTCCTTTTTTGTCCATGCAAAGTTAGCCTGTCATGATTTTGAAAAAATATTCATGAAAATAATCGAAGACGGGTTCAAAATGATTCATAATTTTTGACCGGGGCGGAAGAAAAACGAAGTAAAAAAGTGACATTCATGTGAATCGGCCGTTTGCCTGTTTCCCTGACTTGAATTTATGGAGTGGGTCTTGTACAGTGAATAGAGAAAATAACTTTCATTTTACATTGGAGGCAAAGAGCATATGGCTAAGAAAGTTGCTTTTGACTACAGCAGCGCGCTTCCGTTCTTTTCGGAACATGAACTGGATTATTTATCGGCGGCCGTATCGGCAGCTCACAAGAAGATTCATGAAAAGGCAGGGGCAGGCAACGATTTTATCGGCTGGCTGGATCTTCCGACTGCATATGACAAAGAAGAATTTGCCCGCATTCAAAAGGCTGCCGAAAAGATAAAGAACGATTCAGATGTACTGGTTGTGATCGGCATCGGCGGGTCTTACCTCGGCGCGCGCGCAGCCATCCAGACATTGAATCATTCATTTTACAACGAACTTCCTGCAGGCGATCGCAAAACGCCGCAGATTTTCTTTGCGGGCAACAGTATCAGCCCGACTTATCTAAGTGAACTTTTTGATTTGCTGAAAGATAAAGATGTGTCGGTTGATGTGATCTCTAAATCGGGGACAACGACCGAACCGGCCATCGCATTCCGGATTTTCCGTGAATTTCTTGAGAAGAAGTATGGCAAAGAGGCGGCCAAAGGGCGGATTTTCGCAACGACGGATAAAGCCAAAGGCGCGCTGAAGACGCTGGCCGACAAGGAAGGATATGAATCCTTTGTGATTCCGGACGACGTAGGCGGCCGTTTCTCGGTTCTGACGGCTGTCGGCCTTTTACCGATCGCGGTTTCGGGCGTCGATATCGAGCAGCTGATGGCGGGGGCCCGCGATGCGCAGAACGACTTCAGCGAGCCGGATCTTGCCAAAAATCAGGCTTACCAATATGCGGCGGTCCGCAATATTCTTTACAGCAAGGGCAAAACGGTCGAAATGCTTGTTAATTTTGAACCGCATCTTCATTATTTTGCCGAATGGTGGAAGCAGCTGTTCGGCGAAAGCGAAGGCAAGGATTTCAAGGGATTGTATCCGTCGTCAGCCGATTTCAGCACGGATCTTCATTCACTCGGACAGTTCGTCCAAGAAGGCCGCCGGGTGATGTTTGAAACGGCCGTGCTTGTCGGCGAGCCGCGCAGAAACATGACGATTAAGGCGGAGGAAAGCAATCTCGACAATCTGAATTACCTGGCGGACAAAACGATGGATTTCGTCAATAAAAAGGCCGCCGAAGGTGTGCGCCTTGCCCATACGGACGGACAAGTACCGCAGCTTGTCGTCACGATTCCGGAGCTGACGGCTTATCATTTCGGCTATCTGATTTATTTCTTCGAGAAAGCCGTTGCAGTCAGCGGCTATCTGCTCGGCGTCAATCCGTTCAACCAGCCGGGTGTTGAGACCTATAAGAAAAATATGTTCGCACTGCTCGGCAAACCGGGTTTTGAAAAAGAAAAAGAAGTGCTCGAAAAACGGCTGAATCATTGAAAAACGGGTCTAACGGCGTGACGATCGCCCGCGGGAAGACAGCCGGTTTTATAAATTAAGATAAAGTGACAAAGATGTCAGAAGAGGCCCTGCCGGCGGCGGCAGGGCCTTTTTCCGTTTGACGGACGGACGCTAATCCCTTAACATGAATATCAGCGGATCATTGAGACATGCGTTCAAACGGAAGGGAAGAATTAAAGGGTGAAAGGGAAAAATGCGGGAATGCTGCCGAAACTGATCAGCATTCTTCTGACTTTTATTCAAGTCATCATCGCTTTGGAAATACTGCTTCATTTTTTCGAAGCTAATGAAACGCCGTTTGTCAAATTGCTGAACGGCCTGAGCCAGCCGATTCTTCAGCCTTTTCAGGGAATTTTCCACCCGGTCATTCTCAGCGGGCACACGCTGGACCTCTCCGCGGTATTCGCCCTGATTGTCTACAGCGTCGTCGGATTCGGCATTCAGAAGCTGCTCGGTATTTTAAAAATGAAGTAAGGCCGGGGAATCGGCGCTGGAATTTGAAACAATGAGGATCGGCCTTTTTTTCGCAGCGGAGGACTTTTCACTTGGCGATCCGGATTGACAGCAATGACTTCAGACAAACTGATTTATAGGGTCCTGAATAATTGATTCTGAATATTTATTTCCTGACCGCGGCAAATGCGGAGACAGATTTGGAAATACGAGGGCAAAACCGCAGAAATGTTCAGCCCCTCGTATTTTTTTCTGTATTTCCGGATGCTGTGTCATTAAGGATTCCGTGGAATGAATATTTGAGAAACCAGAAATTGTTCAGCAGAAAAAATCGGGACAAGCCGGCCGGCCGTGTTCGTTCCAATTTTTCCGTGGGATCGTTTAAAAAGCCGGACTGAAAAATGGCATCGTTGACCTCATTATGGAAAATGTAAATTAATTGAATGAAATATGGATTTTGTACAGCAAATCCCTTCTAACCTTTAATCCGTTCTGCACCATTTAATTCTCTTAATATATATTTTTCCTTCAAGGCTTTAGAGGCAATCCCTGCGCCTATGATTAACATTAAAGAAGCCAAATTCGCAAAAAATGCTCCACCGTACAAAGTAAAATCCAAAGCAGTCAATTTGTTCAGAATTACGGTACCGACTTTAAGTATCCCGTTCGCTCATTGTCCGGCTATGCTTGCCGTCAATTCATGATCGACTCTTCCTGAAACCGTTTCTCGAAAGGCGACGAGCGGTTCCAAGATCAATAAACTTCTGCGATGGCCGATAAATCTCTGTCCCGGTTGATGAATCGGCTGGACTTGCTGAAGACCGATTAAACACCGTCGACGACCGATAAACGGCTACTAATGGTCGATAAGGAACTGAAATCCAATCCATACAGCCGGGCCGCAGGTTGTGATTCTTTTTCTTTGCACGTGGAGAAGTTATCCATTACTTTTCGGAGAACTTACTGGCTTCCGGAGTCATTTGAATGATACGCGCAACACGGTGAGGCAACATAGATAAATCATGATGACTTTTTCGTGACGGCGAAATGATTATCTGCCGATTACCAAATTTTCTGCTTTCAGATTGTTATGACGATAAGAGTTTCACAGTGCATCATCCGGAATGAGTCCGGTTTGTTTTTATTATAGTAAAATAAAGAAGCCGATTGCTGCTGCAATCGGCTTCTTTCGATAAATAGATGGAGCATAGGGGGATCGAACCCCTGACCTCTGCCATGCGAAGGCAACGCTCTCCCAGCTGAGCTAATGCCCCAGATCATTGCTTTATTTACGTCAACTCAAATAGTTTAACAAAATATTGTGTGACCGTCAATAAGTGAGACCGAATATTTATGATAAATGCTCGGGAGCTTTAATAAAGATGTTGTCCGTTCAATTTTGTCTCTTTATCTGACATTATTATGTTATAAGATGAAACATTTTTTCGTTTAAAAATAAACAAGATTTATTTATTTTTGAATACGCCATCATTCGCAGCCTGACAGAAATTATTGAGATGAGTGAATGAACAAATTAGTCGGAGTGTATTGAATATTTATGAATAATGAGTATAATGAAAATTATTAATTGTAATTTTTTATTACATCTATTTTTCTCACAATTTACATTATTTAAAAAGTAGGAGGAATTTTGTATGAGCAATATTTTTAAAACGAAGCCGATCGCAAGCCTGATTGCCGAAACAAAGGGCAAGCAGGGCCTGAAAAAGGCGTTGAGCGCATTTGACCTGACCTTGCTCGGCATCGGAGCCGTAATCGGAACCGGTATTTTTGTTTTAACCGGGGTTGCGGCGGCCAATTATTCAGGCCCCGCACTTGTCATTTCATTTATTTTATCCGGATTGGCCTGCTTCTTCGCCGCTTTGTGCTATGCCGAATTTTCTTCGACAGTTCCGGTTGCGGGCAGCGCTTATACTTACAGCTACGCTGCTCTCGGCGAAATCTGGGCGTGGATCATCGGCTGGGATCTGATTCTTGAATATGCCGTGGCAATCAGCGCGGTTGCCATCGGCTGGTCGGGCTACGCCGTCTCTTTGCTGCAGAGCATCGGACTGACGCTGCCGAAAGCCTTCACGCTGGCGCCGCTTGACGGAGGCATCGTCAATCTTCCGGCCATGCTCATTATTGCTCTTATTGCCTGGCTTCTGATTACCGGCGTCCGGCAGACATCAAATTTGAACAGTGCAATCGTGATTATCAAATTAGTTGTGATCGCTCTGTTCATTGTTCTGGCTGTTTGGCATGTCAAGCCGTCCAACTGGGTTCCGTTCATGCCTTTCGGTTTTAATGGCGTCGTTTCCGGCGCGGCCGTCATCTTCTTTGCCTATATCGGCTTTGATGCCGTGTCGACGGCGGCTGAGGAAACAAAGAATCCGCAGAGAGACCTTCCCCGCGGCATTCTTTATTCGCTCCTGATCTGCACAGCGTTGTATATTGTCGTTTCAGCCATTCTTACCGGTGTTGTCAAATATACCGCATTTGCCCACACATCCGCTCCCGTTGCTTATGCCCTTCAGCAGATCGGCATTAACTGGGGTTCCGCGCTTGTTTCCGTCGGCGCAATCTGCGGGATTACTTCGGTGCTGCTCGTCATCACTTACGGCCAGACGCGTATTTTCTTCGCGATGGCCCGGGACGGCCTCATTCCCCAGGTATTCGGCAAAGTCAGCGAAGAGCACCAGACACCGGTGATGTCGACCGTGCTTGTTGCTATTGTAACCATGGTTACCGCAGGCTTCCTTCCGATCGGCATCGTTGCCGAACTGGCGAATATCGGAACACTGTTTGCATTTATCATCGTTTCGATCGGGGTCTGGGTCCTTCGTGTAAGGAGACCGGATCTGAAAAGAGCGTTCAGGACACCTTGGGTACCCGTTGTCGTTCCGCTGGCTGTCCTGTCCTGCGGCTATCTGGTCATTCATCTTCAACCGGCGACCCTGCTTCGCTTTGTCGTCTGGTTTGCAATCGGTATGGTCGTCTACTTTGCATACAGCAGGAATCACAGCCTGCTCAGCCAGGCGCTCGAATCGGAAAAATCTTCTTCTTCCGTGTCCTGACGGAGGCAGATTTGTACTGAAATATAGATAATTTTCGGCGGCATTTTTCGCAGCAATGTGAAAAATGCTGTTTTTTTAATAAGATAAGTATAGAATTTGAAGGTGTCACAAGGCTGAACTGGTGGTACCTTTTTTTATGCGAAAAGAAAGTTAAGAAGAATGAATCTCGGCTGCGTCCGGGAACGCTGCCGGGTTTCTCTTTATTCCGTTCCATCCTGTCAAAAATTTTTGTAATCCGCTTGAGCTCTTTATTTTTTTGGTAAGGTAAAAGAGATAGTTCAGCACGTAAAGGCGAATAATATAATTGGCATGATGCACACAAGACATTGCGAAGGAGAAATGATTCGAATGGATAAGGCCGGGTTATATAAACGTTTGTTTATGGTCGCCTACTTTATCTTGGGTGCGGTGATTGTCGGGCTGCTTGTCTTTTTTATACTTCTTCTTATTGGCAACTATCTGACCGATGATCAAAGCCTGGTGATGAGCCGGACGTCGGTCATCGTTGATCAGCAGGGACATGAGATTTCAAAACTCTATGAAGAGAACCGGGACCCCGTTTCTTTAAAAAAGGTGCCGAAGTATGTCCAGAACGCCTTTATTGCGACGGAGGATTCGCGCTTTTATCAAAATTCCGGAATTGATCTTCGCGGAACGCTGCGCGCCGCCGTGACGGATATTCTGTCGGGCCAGAAGGCGGAAGGCGGCAGCACGATTACGCAGCAGCTTGCCAGAAATGCCTATCTTTCGAACGACAAGACGTGGCTTCGGAAACTGAAAGAAGCGGCGATCGCCATCAGCCTGGAACGAAAATACAGCAAGAATCAGATTCTCGAGATGTATCTGAATCAGCTCTATTTCGGCAATGGCATTTACGGGATTGAGATGGCTTCAAAATTTTTCTTCAACAAGGATGTCAGCCAGCTGACCGAAGATGAGGGCGCGCTGCTTGCCGCGCTCCCAAAGGGCCCGAACGGCTATTCGCCGATCTCCCATCCGACCCTTGCGCTTCAAAGGCGCAATCTCGTTCTGGACCTCATGCAGAAAAACGGCTATCTTTCGGCGGAGCAGTGCGTCCGGCTGAAGGGCAAGACATTGGGGCTTAATGTAACGAAGATCCAGAGCCATCCGGAGTATGATACGTATATCGACATGATCAAGGATGAAGCTCAGCAGCGCTACCATATCGGGAATGATGAACTGATGCGCGGCGGCTATAAAATTGTCGTTCCGATCAACATTCAGGCACAGAAGGCGGCCTACACGGCGTTTAATAACAGCAGTTATTTTCGCGGCACGAATCCGAATGTTTCGCCCCAGGGCGCGTTTGTGCTGATGAGCAAGGACGGTGCGGTTCTCGCCGTTCAGGGCGGAAGGGATTACGTGAGCGGCGGTTATAACCGGGTGAATGTTTTACGGCAGCCGGGATCGTCGTTTAAACCGCTCGCCGTGTACGGCCCGGCGCTTGATTCGGGAAATTATCAGCCTTTTTCCATGCTTCAGGATAAACAGGTCGTCTATAAAAATTACGGCAACTATGCGCCTAAAAATTATAATGGCGTTTATAACGGACAAATGTCGATGTATGACGCCGTCACGGTCTCGCAGAATGCTCCGGCGGTCTGGCTGCTCGATCAGATCGGGATCAGCCGCAGCAAGACGTATCTGTCTAAACTGGGGTTCAATCTGCCGGATAACGGTCTGGCCATCGCTCTCGGCGGTTTGCAGCAGGGCGTTTCTCCGCTGCAAATGGCAACGGCCTATACGGCATTCGACAATCAGGGAGTGAAAACGACGCCGTACTTCATTCAGTCTATTTACGATTCCAATGGCCGCCGGATCGGCGGGGCGCAGACGAAGAAAACGAAAGTTTTTTCAGCTCAGACCGCCTGGTACATGACGCGGATGCTCCAGTCCGTCGTGAAAAACGGAACGGCGCAGGCCGGCTATACCGATGCGGCACTTGCCGGGAAGACCGGTTCGACAGCCTATACGAAATACGGACTGAGAGACGCCTGGTTTGTCGGCTATACGCCGGATGTTGTCGGGTCCGTCTGGATCGGATACGATCAGACAAGCGCGAATCAGTTCCTTTCGGGATCCAGCGACGACGCCGTTCGTTTGTTTAAATCGGTGCTTAATAATGTTCCGGGCGAGTCGCGCCTTGCATTTGTTAAACCGGCAAACGTGTCCGACCTTGATCAGCCGATCCGGCTGGCGCAGGTGACTCATTTAAATATAGAGGGAACACTTGGAAAATTCGCCATGCCGGCATTGAAACTGACCTGGGACGCTTCGTCCGACAAACGGATTGTTTACCGGATTTTCGAGGAACAGAACGGAGTCAGCACGCTTAAAGGGGAAGTCACCGGAGAAAGCCAGTATCAGATCAATTTTATCAATCCGATGACCACGGCTACCTATTTCGTGGTGCCTTATAATCCGCAGACCAATCAGCAGGGAACGTCTTCACCTAAAGTCGACGTGAACTGGTTCTCCCGCCTGCAGGGGACGGCTTTGGGAAATTCAGGGTGAAATTTGTCGTTTTATCTCGTAAAATAGAATTATGTCCGAAGAAACGCTGCGGGGCCCGGCGGCATGCGAAGAACAGGGCTTATAAATTGTCAGACGGAGAATGCCGTTTGTCTTATTTTGCTGCTGCCCTAAGAAAGGCTGTCCGCAAAGGGGGAGCGGCGATGAGATTGAGGTTCGGAAAATGAGTCTGTGATGTTTTAAAAAATTGGAGAGACTGCCTCAAAATCGAAAAATCAATTGATGAGACAGCCTCGGCATCCTTTGAAAGGGATTGGATAAATTGCTGAATGATATATTTCTGAGAGCATGCAGACATGAAGAGGTCCCCTACATACCGGTCTGGTATATGCGTCAGGTGGGACGCTACCAGAAGGAGTACCGGGAGATTCGCAGGAACTATTCGTTTTTCGACATCAGCCGCAATCCGGAAATCTGTGCGCAGGTTACCTGTTCCCCGGTCGAAAAGCTGGGGGTGGACGCGGCCATCCTGTTTGCAGACATCATGACGCCTCTGAAAGCACGGGGACTCGATGTGAAAATCGTTGAAGGGGTCGGGCCGGTCATTGAGCATCCGGTAAAATCGGGGAAAGATCTGACCCGCCTCGGCGGGCTGGATCCCCGCGCTGACGTACCTTACGTACTTGAGACGATCAAAATACTCCGCCGCCGGCTTCAGGTCCCGCTGATCGGTTTTGCGGGTGCTCCTTTTACACTGGCAAGCTATCTGGTGGAAGGCGGCCCGTCAAAAGATTATCATCGGACAAAGGCGTTTATGTATACACAGCCCGGCGACTGGAAGGTGCTGATGGATTATCTTTCCGAGCTGACCATTGCTTATCTGCAGGCGCAGATTGAGGCGGGCGCTCAGGCAGTTCAAGTGTTTGATTCGTGGGTCGGCGCCCTGGGAGAGGAAGATTATCGGACCTATATAGCTCCGTCCATGGAAAAAATTTTTACAGAACTTAAGCAGACCGGAGCGGTAAGTATCTATTTCGGGGCGGGAGCGGGCCATCTGCTGAAGGAATGGGCCAAACTTCCGGCCGATGTGCTTTCCGTCGACTGGCGCACATCGCTTGCCGAGGCGCGCAGACAGGCGGGCGGCAAGGCTCTTCAGGGCAATCTCGATCCCTCGCTGCTGCTTGCTCCCCCGGAACTGTTAAAAGAACGCGCCGGAGAAATCCTTGATGCATCAGGCGGGAAAACAGGGTTCATTTTTAATCTGGGCCATGGCGTTTTTCCGGAAGTCAAAGAACAGGCATTGAAAACATTGACGGATTTTGTTCATGATTATTCCAAAAATATGAAAAAGCTGGTGCAAACAAATGGAAAATGAGACAGTCGGCCTGCTTGTCATGGCCTACGGCACGCCCTATCAAAAGGAGGATATCGTGCCTTATTATACGGCGATCCGTCACGGCAGGCGGCCGAGCGATGAGCAGATTGCCGATCTGACCCGCCGCTATGAGCGGATCGGCGGGGTATCTCCGCTCGCGGAACTGACGCGCCGGCAGGCTCTGGCTCTGGAGAGCAGGCTGAACGAGCGCCGGCAGGCTCTGACTTTTAAAGCGTATCTCGGACTTAAATATATCCACCCGTTTATTGAAGACGCGGTCAGGCGGATTCATGAGGACGGCATCAGCCGTGCCGTTGCACTTGTGCTGGCGCCCCACTATTCGCGATTCAGTGTTCAGTCCTATACCGACAGGGCGCGTGCGGCTGCAGAAAAATCAGACGGTCCGCAGATTGTGCCCATTGAGAGCTGGTACAGGGAGACAAATTTCATTCGTTTCTGGGCGGGACAGATTCGGCAGACCCTGGCATCGATTCCGAAATCTGAACAGGATCGGAGTGTCGTTATTTTCTCGGCCCACAGCCTGCCGGAGAAAATTCTGAAAAACGGTGATCCGTATCCCGACCAGGTTGCGGAAACGGCGGAAGCGATTGCCGGGGAAGCGGGAATCAGCCACTATGTCCGGGCATGGCAGAGTGCAGGAAAAACGCGCGACTCGTGGCTCGGGCCGGATGTGCTTGATATCGTCCGGACATTGAGAGAAACAGAGGGCTATCGACATTTTATATTCTGCCCGATCGGTTTCGTGTCCGAGCATCTGGAGGTGCTTTATGATAATGATCAGCAGTGCCGGCGGCTCGTCGAATCGCTCGGCGGCATCTATCACCGTCCGCAGATGCCTGATACCGATCCGCTTTTTATCGACGCCCTCTCCTCAGCGGTGCTCAAGGTGCTGGATCAGTAGAGGGTGCGCCCCCTCTTTCTGAAGCGGACAGCAAACCGGATGGGGCGGCAGTCCGCCTCACAGGATGAATCGTTTCCCTTTTGGATCGGCTTACTTGAGCGGTCTGTTTTTTTTCAAGCGGCAGCAGGAGTTTTTTTCTTTGTTTGCGTTCCTGCCGAACCTGTCCGGGAAGATGCAGCGGTTTCTGAAAAAAAACGCGATCGGGACCGACGCATTCGCACGCTTATAAGCGCATGTTTTAGATGATGAGATGCTTTTGCAATACTAAATGACCGTTTTGCTTATTCGGTCAGAAATCGGTGATAAAAATGGTTGTCGATCGTAAAGAGAGCATTGCCAAAGCGGCTGAAAGAACTTTTGCATCTTTCGGCTACAAGGCTACGACAATGGATCTTGTGGCACGCGTGGCCAATGTCGGCAAAGGGACAATTTATACTTTTTATAAGAATAAGGAGGAATTGTTCTATGCGATTATGAATCAGTTTATCCAAAAGCTTAAAAAAGTGGCGCTGAATGCGATCCATCCGGAGGACAGCTTTTTCGTCAATCTGCACCGGGCGCTGTACAATGTGCTGGAACTGCGCAAGGAGCATCAGCTGACGATCAAACTGACGCAGGAAATCAAAGAAATCGGCACGATACAGGCAAAACAGGCGCTGGCCAATATAGAAGACGCGATTCTTCTCTTCCTTGAGGGTTACGTGAAGGATGCGATCGCTAAGGGAGAAATTCAGCCGTGTGACACCAGGATCACGTCGTTTGTTATTCTGAAGCTGTATATCGCCCTTGTTTTTGACTGGGAAGAACGGCACGCTCCCCTGAGCAGCGAAGAGATTGCCAATCTATTTGATCTGTATCTGGTAAGGGGATTAAAGAAATAATGATCCGATGCTTTTTTATCGTACAAAATGACCAAATGACCGGTATGGTCATAATGATTGCCGCAGATATATAAAATGAATGTGCCGGTTAAAAAATTTTAAGGTGCAAGGAAAAGGGTGTTTTGCTTCATGAATGTTTTTCAATTATTCGGGGAAGAAGTGAAGGCCATTGTCGGCAAACCGAAAAATATTATTTTTATGCTTGCCGTGATGTGCATCCCGCTCCTTTATGCGGGTATGTTTCTCTACGCCTTCTGGAATGCCTATGGAATGAGCGGACATCTGCCGGTTGCCGTCGTCAATCAGGATCAGGGCACAATGCTTGACGGAAAGCATCTGAATGCAGGCAGCGATCTGGTTTCGAAACTTAAAAAAGATAACCATTTCGACTGGCAGTTTGTCAGCAATCAGAAGGCGAATGACGGGTTTAAAAATAATCGTTACTTTATGGTTGTCCGGATACCGGCAAGCTTTTCGAAAAATGCTACAACTTTAGTCGATAAAACAGTCAGACCGGCCAATCTGTACTACCAGATCAACTCCGATTATAATTTCGTTGCCGCTAAAATGGCAGGAACCGGGCTGAATACACTGAAAGCGGACGTATCGTCTCAAGTTACAAAATTATACGCTCAGTCGATGTATGCCCAGCTGGATAAACTTTCGCGCGGCCTGAACACTGCTGCTCAGGGATCGAAGGATCTTGCGAAAGGCGGCGGCCAGGAAGTTGCCGGCCTGAATCAATTGAAAAGCGGTTTTAAAAGTCTGATGAACGGCACGAATCAGCTCGCCGATGGCTCCGGGCAGCTCGCCGGCGGCACGGCGAAGCTGAATACGGGATTAAAAACAGCCGCGAACGGTACGAACCAGCTCTACAGTCAGACCCGTTCAAATAGTGACAATATAGCAAAGCTGGCGGACGGCGCCAATTCGCTTGCGAATAATCTTAACCGGCTGAACAAAGGTGCGGTGCAGCTTGCCAATGGCTCCGGACAGCTGGCTGGCGGATCAAAGTCCCTGACAAGCGGAGTGGATCAGTATCTTGCCGGGCTGAATCAATTCCAGCAAGGGATGCAGCAGGAAAAAGACGGACTGGACCGGCTGAACAGCCGGCTCGCCGCTTCAAAACCGCAGATTGACAGTCTTACCAGCCAAATGAATCAGCTGAGCGGCGGAATTAATCAGGTCAACAGCGGCACCAATCAATTGGCCAATGGGGTAAGCCAGCTCGCTGATCAGAAAACAGGGGTTCCGCAGCTTTATTCCGGAATGATTCGTTTGCAGGAGGAAGTAAATGGCCTGGCCGATCAGCTGAGCGGTACGAAGCCTGAAAATCTTGATCAATTAGTCAGCGGGCTTAAGAATTTGACAGCGGGCATTAAAAATATGCAAAGTCAGGTGAATGATCCGACGACCGCTGCTGCGCTTGGGCAGCTGCAGCAAAAAATCAGTGATGATCTGACGAAAATCGTTCAAAACGAAGCGAGCAGCAATGGGGAAATGATCAGTACGATCAACTCCGATGCCAGCTTAACTCAAACTCAAAAAGACAATTTATCCGCTCAGATTGGCAAGATACAGACAACGGAACAGCAGGCAACAGTATCTCTGGTTAAAGAGATAGGCAGCAATTTAACGGCTATAAGCAGCAGCCTGTCCACGCAGACGAAAAATTTAAATAGCGGTCTGAACAGCATTTCAGCAGGCTTAAACGGTGTTAGCGGCCAACCGGGATTGACCGCCGGCGTCACCGAATTAGTCAATGGGCAGAAACAATTGACCGCAGGAATAGTAGCAAACGGGACCAGCGTGACACTTCAGTCCGGGGTAAACCAACTGGCCGCAGGGATAACGGATTTGAGAAACAATGTTGTCGGCGTACCCGGACAAAATGGAATGAACAACGGGAGCCCGAGCCTGTCTCTTGGCATGCAGACACTGCAAAAGGGTACGAATACATTGGCTGATCAAGTCAATTCAAGCCGCTCGATAGAACAAATGACCGATCAGTTAAATGAGCTCTCTTCCGCCGTAACCCAGCTCGACAGCGGAGTGACACAGCTTAGCAGCGGTTCTCAATCGTTGCAATCTAATTTTGCTAAATTAAGCGATGGAACGCATCGGCTGATTGCCGGAATGAACATCCTACAGACCAATCTGTCCAAAGTTCCGGGTGCGACTCAGGCACTGGAAAAAGGTGCCGGCCAGCTTGCGGCAGGCAACAGCGAACTGAATCAAACCTGGCCTCAGCTGGTTGGCGGCATGAAGTCGCTGCAGACCGGAACGAATCAGCTTGTTTCCGGGAGTAATCAACTAGCGACGAATATGAATACTTTAAACAGCGGCGTCTCCAGCCTTTCAAATGGTCAGGACCAGCTTGCCGGCGGAACAAACCAACTGGCTTCCGGTGCGCAGAAAATTTATAACGGCAACAAGACACTGGGCAGCAATCTATCCGGTGCGCACAGCCAGCTTGCCGCTACGCCGACAGACAATGCCCATGCTGCTAAATTTTCGCAGCCGGTGACGGCGATCGACGGGACGCATCAGTCGGTCGACACATTCGGATCGGGCTTTGCTCCTTATTTTATCTCGCTCGCGTTTTTTATCGGGGCATTGATACTGACAATCATCTATAATCTCGGGCGTCCGGCGGGCCTTTCTCAAAATGGCGCAGCCATAGCATTGAGCAAGTTTTTGGTCACGATACTGATGAGCATCGGCAGCTCGTTTCTGATCGATTTCACGGTTCTTAAAGGACTCGGGCTCAATGTGTCGCATCCGTGGACGTTTGTCGGCTTCAGCGTGCTGACCAGTGCGACCTTCATGGCGATTATCCTCTTTCTTGCCGGGACGTTCGGTAATGTCGGTCAATTCATCGCTCTGGTTATCTTGATTCTGCAGCTCGTTACCAGCAGCGGAGCCTATGCTGTTCAGCTGATTCCGAGCCTGATTCAGCCTGTCGCCCGCATCCTCCCGATGACATACAGCGTCGCCGGATTCAGAAATATTATCGACGGCCGTCAGCAGGCGATGCTTGCCCAGAATGCGCTTATTCTGGCCGGATTTCTCGTCTCTGCACTCGTGCTGAGCATGATCGGCTTTACGGTGAAATTCCATCTGAATAACAGACCGCCGAGAACGAGCGCTTCGTATCGGGAGACGACGGCCGAATCCTAAAAAATGAAAAACAACGGCTGGGGAAAAAACCGCCGTCGGGCTGTGATCGGCCCGTTCGGCGGTTTTTTCCTTGTCTGATGATTCTATTCAGCCTGATTCATTAAAGATTTTCAATCCGTCCGATATAATGGACGGTAAAAGTGCCGTTATCATACACAAGTTTGGTCACGCTCGTATTCGGAATCGACGAAACCCGCTTGTCCCGGTCCAGGAGAGAAAAGAGCAGACAGTTGATGAACAGTCCGTGGCTGACGGCGAGAACGGCGGACTGTTTGGAAGCGGCAAGCAGATTCAGGACCTCGGCAACCCGTTTTCTGACGTCGCCATAACTCTCCGCAAGTCCGGCGCTGTCCAGCTTCTTCAATATATCCAGCCCGCGGACTTTTAATTCATCCGGCGAATCTCCGCTGATCACAAGATCGCCCGTTTCTTCGCTTACCCGCTGCCACATCAGGTTGTTCGGGCCTCCTTCGAACATGCCGAAGCCGACCTCGCGCAGATCGGCGGTTTCAACGAGGGGCACATCGGGGCTTGCCGAATGTGACAGAATAAGCTTTGCAGTCTGCCTGGCTCTCCCGAGATCGCTCGTGAAGGCGGCATCAAACACGATGCCCTCTTTCTTAAAGCGTGCGCCTAATTCGGCGGCCCGGCGCGCCCCGGTTTCAGTCAGCGGCGAGTCGGAGCATCCCTGCACCTTATTCAGTTTGTTAAAAAGCGTTTGTCCATGCCTGACGAGATAAATTGTTTTCATTCCACATCCTCCAGACAATAATCGTGGGTAACATTTTTCTTCTCTCTGAGATAAAACGATTTTAAAAAACAATGGACGTGTTAAGCTTAGCGTAAAAGGGGTTTTCTTGTAAAGAGGCCGATCCTCATTTCACCTGCAGGAGGCCCGGCGCCGGGCGGAAAAGAAACTTCGCTTCGTTTGGTGCCGCTGGCCGGGCTTTGTTCTGGACGAATGCATGGAACCGTTTTAAGATATGAAAAAGAGATCGGTATTTAACCGGCGAAAAGGGGACGAATGATGAAATACATCAATAACCGCGATATTCTTGATCAGACGCTGAATTTTGCACTGGAAGAATTCGCACTGACACATTTGGACAGAGACGAGACTTATCTGATGTTCTACCGGATGACGCCGACCGTGATCGTCGGGCGCAACCAAAATACGATAGAAGAAGTCAACATGGATTACATTCGTTCTCACGACATCACTGTGACCCGGCGCCTGTCCGGCGGCGGAGCCGTTTATAATGATCCCGGCAATCTCAGTTTCAGCTTCATCACCCGCGACGACGGCGACAGTTTCAATAACTACCGCAGGTTCACCGAACCGGTCATCCGGGCGCTGAAACATCTCGGAGTCGATGCACGGCTCGAGGGGCGCAACGACCTGACCGTGGACGGGAAAAAAATATCCGGAAATGCACAATTTGTGACGAAAGGGCGCATTTTCAGCCATGGGACTCTGCTCTTTGACGTGAATCTCGAAAATGTTTCGCTTGCGCTGAATCCGGATGCCGAGAAGTATGAATCCAAAGGGATCAAATCAGTACGCAGCCGGGTAACCAATATTCGCGAGCATCTGAGCGAAGATATGGATATCCGCCAATTCAGGGAAACGCTTCTGCACTATCTTTTTGAAGGCGAAAATAAAATACCGGAATACGCGATCACCGACGAGGACTGGATCCATATTGTCTCGCTTGCGAAAAAGCGCTACCGCAACTGGGAGTGGGTATTCGGGAAGTCGCCGGAATTCAATGTCAAAAAGAGCAGACGTTTTTCCGGAGGGCGGGTGGACGTCCGTCTCGCTGTAAAAAAAGGCTATATTGAACATCTTTCGATTTTCGGGGATTTCTTCGGCACGGAAGATGTAAGCGAGGTCGAACGCCTCCTGACCGGCATTCAGTATAAAAAGGACACCGTTGCCGATCGCCTGAAGACACTCGATGTCCATCAGTATTTCGGTCAGATCGGTTTTGATGACATCATTTCTCTCATGTTCTGACAGTCAGGGGCGGCATCTTTAAAGCCGTGCAGCGTCTTAGAGGACAGCGGAAAAGAGACGGACACCGTCGATTTTAAGCAGCCTCAGAAAGGCAGGCTTGTTCTAAAATCCGGGGCGGAAAACTAAGCTAAGAATGGCCGGTCTGTCAGCGCCCTGAGGAGCGGCTCAGTCTTTGCTAAGCTGAAGGGGAGGATCTTTTTGAGAAAAGCTGCCTTTACAGGCTTTATTGTTTTTTATTTCATTTATATAATGCTGATGGCCGGTTATTTTTTCGTCTGGTCGAAATCCGGCCTTCCGCCCGGCATCAAAGGAACCCCGGCCGATCCGTCACAGTTTATGAACGGGCGTCAGCTTGCCGAAAGTACAACCTATAATGCCTGGCGCCACTTTTTGTCCTTTGCGTCTATTCCGCTTGAATGGGCCGTCTATCTGTTTGTGCTGATTTCGGGTTTCTCGCAATGGCTGAGACGGCGCGCCGAAGGACTGTCCTCCCTTTTCCTTGTCCGGATCTTTATTTGTTTTGCGGTACTGTCGCTGATTTCCGCTGCCGTTTTTTTCCCGGTTAATTTTGCCCAATATCAACTGTCCGTCCACTACGGAATATCCGTTCAGCATTTTTCGGACTGGATCCGGGATCAGGGCATTTCTTTCGCGGTCGACGGCCTGATTTCGTTGATTACACTCACCGTTATTTTCTTTTTTATCCGCAGAAATCCGCGGAACTGGTGGCTGCCGGTCTGGCTGCTGTCCGTACCGTTTATTGTGTTTATCCTCTATCTGCAGCCGGTTGTGATCGATCCGCTTTATAATCACTTTCAAAGCCTGCCGAACGGTGAACTGAAAAGCGAGATTCTTAATCTGGCGTCCCATGCGGGCATTCCGGCGAACAATGTCTATGAAGTCGATATGTCGAATCAGACGAATGCTATGAACGCCTATGTGAATGGAATCGGCTCGCATCTGCGCATTGTTCTCTGGGATACGACCGTTCAGAAGCTCAGCCGTCCCGAAGTCCTGTTTATCATGGCTCATGAAATGGGGCATTACGTGATGCACCATATTCTCTGGGGTACGGCTGCCACGCTGGCTGGGCTGTTCATCGGACTTTTTCTTGCCGCCAAAGGGCTGCTTTGGACGGTTCAGCGCTGGGGTCCGCGATTGAATCTGGCGCATCCCGGCGATCTGGCGGCTCTGCCCCTTGTCCTGCTGCTGTTTTCACTTCTTTCTTTTGCCGGAGAGCCTGTTCAGAACGCTGTTTCGCGTCAGTTTGAGCATGCGGCCGACGTTTATGCCATTCAGATGACACAGAATCGGCAGGCGGCCATTTCTTCATTTCAAAAGCTCTCGGCAGCCAGCCTCGGCGAAATGAATCCCCCGGCATTGGTAAAATTCATGCAGTACGATCACCCGACCATGCTTGACCGGATAAATTATCTGGAACATGCAAACTTAAAAAAGTGAGTGGAGCGGCATTTGCAATTAAAAATTTTTGCCTGTTTTTTCTTCTTCGGGAAGTCTTCCCACTCCGTCTGTTTGTGCTAAACTAAAAAAGACGACGGATACGGGCCGGAATTTAAACACGGTCACGGCCGGACTCTTTGCCCGAAGTTATTCAAACGAAAAGAAAAATAGAAAGAGAATTGAGGAAATCAGGATGACAAGTGAAAAAAAAACGGTTGCTGTGCTTTACGGCGGCAGATCGACGGAATATGAGATTTCACTCTTAACCGCTTATTCGGTCATAAACGCCATGGATCTGGAAAAATACAGAGTGCTTCCTGTCTATATTCAGCAGGACGGGCGGTGGATTGCGGGATCCGAGATAAAAAAGAAACTGGAATATAAGGATCAGCTGCTTCTTAAAGAAGATCAGACGCTTGAAACAAATGCGGAGCACTGGCTCGCCCCATCTGCATCAGCTGCGGCCATTAATAAGCGGCCCGATGTTGTCTTCCCGCTGCTGCACGGACCTAACGGCGAAGATGGAACCGTGCAGGGACTGTTTGAGCTGCTGAATATCGCTTATGTCGGTTCCGGAGTTTCGGGATCAAGTGTCGGGATGGATAAAGTGCTGATGAAGGACGTCTTTTCAGCACATGGGATCCAGGGCCCCAAATATTTGTCCGTTCCTCGTTTTGACTGGGAAAGCGATGCCCCGTCTGTCATTCTTGAAGTTAAAAATTCGATTGGCTACCCGTGTTTTGTGAAACCCGCCAATTGCGGATCGAGTGTCGGGATCAGCCAATGTCTCAGCGAAACCGACCTTTCTGCCGCGGTGGAAGAAGCTTTCCGATTCGACACAAAGGTGATCATCGAAGAAAAAATTGACGGGCGCGAAGTGGAAATCGGCGTGATCGGCAATCACAGCCTTTCTGTCTCCGTTCCGGGAGAAATAAAAACCGGAGAGGCGGATTTCTATGACTATCAGTCGAAGTATCAGGAAGGAAAGAGCACGCTGATCATTCCGGCCGATCTGCCGGGCAAGGTCAGGGCGGAGCTGGAAGACGTCGCAAAAAGGGCTTTTGTCGCTTTGAATCTGTCCGGTTTGGCCAGAGTCGATGTTTTTATACGGGAAGGGGATCATCGTGTCATCCTGAACGAGGTGAACACGATGCCGGGTTTCACTCAATTCAGCATGTTTCCGCTGCTGTGGCAGCATACGGGGATATCTTACCGGGATCTGATTGAAAAACTGATCGATCTCGGCATTGAGAAATTCAGGGAGAAACAGAAAATCCACTATCGGATTGATGAGTAAACATGAGGGTGGAGGAAAAAGACAGGAGCGGCTTGTTTTTGAGAGCCGGAGAAATCCGGGAAAGCTTCTGCAAATGAAGCTGACGCGCATATGTTAAAAGCGCGGGGATCATACAGGGCCTGTTCCTGACGCGTGTTCATGAAACAGAAAAGGGTGTCTCGATTTTCCGATATCAAGACACCCTTTTTAAAATGCACTTTGAATGCTGCTCAATGAAGCCTGAATGCAAAAACCATCGATGAACAGATGCTGTTCATCGATGGCCCGGCGGTGAATTAATGAATAACGGTAATTGTCAGTGTCCTTTGCCCAAAAGCCAGTGCGGCAGCTTTCGTCGGGAAATGGACGTCGATCCGGTTGCCTCTGATGCTTCCGCCAGTATCTGCCGCGATATATGTGCCGTAGCCCGGTATGACAACTCTCGAACCGAGAGGGATAACGGAAGGATCAACGGCAATGACTTTCGCACCTGAATTGCCGCCCACATTCGTTCCGGTTGCCGTCAGACCTTTGAGCGCATAGCCCGTAGCGAGAACAGTCAAAGTATTGCCTGCCGGTTTCGGAGCCTGCCGTGCTGCAGCTCCGGGTGTGTATGACACACTTTGGACGGCTGCCTTTTGAGGCTGGGGAGCTGCCTGTGCAACAGGAGCCGCCGCCTGCTTCGACTGAGCCTGCTGCTGAGCCGCCGCCTGCCGAGCCTTGGCTTCGGCCGCCGCTTTTTCCTGCTGTGTTATTTCTGCGGCTTTAGCCTGAGCGGCTTTCAGCTGGGACTGATGGTAATAAATATTATAGAGCAAAGCCGTCGTTTCGGTATTCGCTTCGCCGCTGCCGGATAGTTTCTGATCTGCCTGAAAGCTGTCTATCGCTTTAAGCGTCAGATCTCCGAATACTCCGTTTATTTCGCCGTGATAATAACCGAGTTGTTTCAATTCCTCCTGAAGTTTGGCAATGGATGGACTTTTGTCTCCTTTACGGAGCGTGTTCAAGGTATTATTAATGTCCTTTCCGCCTGATTGTTTCTGAGGAACCTTTACGGCAAATCCTACAGCTGCTGATTCAGTACTTTCGGTTTTCATCGTGTGACTATCATTTGTACTGCTCGTCTTGGCCAATGCGATGGTTGTCGGTGTCAGGACACCGATACACACCGCGAGACCGGTCACCGCCGTCAGCCTTTCAATGATATTCATAAATGTAACCCTCCTTATTGTGCAAACCACGCCTGAAAGGCAATGATTTACATCCATTGGTAATTGTAAGCGTTGAATATCTCATCCGTGTTTTAGCGAGATTACAGTTTTGTAACAATGGAATACGGTTTTGTGAATTTGTCAAGATTGTTTTGACTTTTTTTTCGTCTTTTTTTTATGTAAAGATTTCCAAAGATGTGCCGGCGTGTCTCATGCAAGCTGCTTTTTTGGGGCCTAGCAAAACGGATTATTTTTTGAAATCTGTTGAATATTTTTCGACTTTGGGTTAACATCGACTTGTTTTATTATTTATCATGAAATTTGTTGACAGCCGGCACAGGATTAGACCGGCGATCAGGGGGAGAAAGGAAATGGAGGAAAAAAAGGTCAATGAGTCGCGTTCGGTTACGTCTGTGCACGTTATGCCAAGCGACACGAATAACCATGGGACGTTTTTCGGCGGCAAGCTGATGATGTACGTAGATAACATCGGGGCAGTCGCAGCGATGCGCCATGCCCGCCAAATGGTTGTTACGGCTTCGATCGATTCAGTAGATTTTCTGTGCCCAATCAGAGCAGGATCTTCAGTTTGCCTGGAGGCTATTGTCACTTGGACACACCATACGTCCATGGAAGTCTTCGTAAAGATTATTACAGAGGAACTGAAGACAGCGAAACGCACATTGTGTACGACTTGTTTTCTGACCTTTGTTGCGGTCGATGAAAATGGAAAGGCCATCCCGGTTCCCGGAGTGGTTCCTGAAAGCGACGAAGAGAAGATGCTGTACAAAAGTGCGGAGAAACGCTATCTTCATCGCCAGAACAGGAGAAGCGAGACAAGAAATTTTGTGTCGAGACTGACATTGAAAAAACCGTGGGATCGTTGAGTCCCGATTGATCGGTATTTATGAAACGAAAAAAGGCATCTCAAAGTCGAAAAGCCGACTGAAGAGATGCCCTCTCTTTTAACCTGGATTCCCGGGAAATTATAACAAGGTATCTGTAAGCAGCACCGATAAAGGATTGTCAGATAAATGCTTCTGTTTAATCAGTATAATCATACAAGTTGATATAGCTCCAAAAACACTTAATATCAGGCTTATTCATGACCTTGGTATAAAAACACGGGAATGCAGGTTTTATATAATAATGCCGATCGGACGAGCTTCCGGTCAGACGATACTGCGTTTCTGCAGAAAGTTCCTGAGGCGCGTGTAGACCGGAATCATCAGAACGGTCAAGGCGGCACCCTTAATGATATTGAACGGCATAACACTGTAGACGATCAGCGTCAGCAGGCTGTCAATGCCGTGATTGACGGCCTGGGCCTGGGATACGGCCATATTCACACTGAATCCGAGGAAAAGGGCGTATCCCGGGAAAATGACAAAATAATTGGCAACCGACATGATCGCCGTCATGATCACAGTTCCGAGAACCATTCCGATTGCGAGCGAAGCAATCGACGGTCTTTTATGGTAAAAATACCAGGAAACGAGGATCAGTATCGATCCTGCCGAAAAGTTGGCGAATTCCCCGACCGGAACGACGGTCAGCGAACCTGTGAGCAGAACATGAAGAATGTTTTTAATGGCCTCAATAGCGACTCCGGCCCCCGGACCAAGCAGAAGTGTACCGATCAGTGCCGGAAGATCGCTGAAGTCCAGCGTCAGAAACCCCGGCATCATCGGAATCGGAAAAGCAATTAACATGATCAGGAAACCGATGGTAGCCAGCAGTGCAACCAATACCAATTTTTTTAATGATGCTTGTTTCAAGATAATCACCCCATATTTTTTTATAATTGGGGGACGATGTGAAGCGCACTCCGTTCTTGATCCTGATTCACGGACATTTCCCATTGCCGGTTTTAAGAAACCGGATGCCGTTTTTCTGCGGCTGGTCCGGCTGCAGGGTCCCGGTTGAGACAAAAAAGCCCAAAGGATTTTTCCTTTGGGCTTTTTTAAAACGAAGGGCCGCCGCTCCACTGCGGAAAAGCAGCCTTTCTCAAGAAAATGCACGTTAAAACGCAAAAATGCGTCGGCACATCATCCTTCTCCCATCCAGACTGTACTGTCGGTTCCGGATTTTCACCGGATCAACCTTTCGGCTCGCGGACTCTGGAACACATTCCATTACCGCCGGTCGGGAATTTCACCCTGCCCTGAAGGAATCTCATATTCAGCTAACAGCTTCATTATACTTTTTTTTGTAAAGTCCGGCAATACTTTCATTCAGAAAAACCGGCAGGATCGGTTGAATAAAGGCCGGTGAAAATAAAAAAAAGCGTCTCCGTTCAGAGACGCACCGCTACTCAGATAAAATGATCAAGCACTAATCCAAGAGAGAGAAGGAACCCGAACAAAGTCTGCATTTGTGCGGTTGCTTTCATTGCCGGCATCAGCTGGATGGACTTCGTTTTGCCGTGAAAAAGCCTCGTTGCCTGAATGGCCTTGGGAAGGCTCGCAAACACGATCAGAATCCAAGCGGATTCCACGCGGAAGGCCATGAGACCGATCATCCAGAGGTAAGAAAAAGCAAAGAGGGAAGCCAGCAGATGAATCGCTTTCGGGCGCCCGAGCAGGACGGGCAGTGTCCGCCGCCCTTTTTTCTTATCGCCGGTCAGGTCGCGGATATTGTTCGCCATATTAATCCCGCCGACCAGAATGCCGATTGGAATCGAAATAAGAATACAGCTCAGCGTCAGCGTTTCCGTCTGAATAAAGAATGAAATCCAGATAATAAAGACACCCATGAACAGACCGGAAACCAGTTCCCCAAACGGGGTATAAGCGATCGGATAGGGGCCGCCCGAATACAGATACCCGGTCAGGATGCAGACCGATCCGACGGCAGCGATCCACCAGCTGCTTTCAATGCAGATATACACACCGATCAGCATGGCGGCAAAGCAGAGGCTGAGAGCCAGATCCAGAATCATTTTCGGGCGGAACCCGTCCCGGACGATGCTTCCCCCGATTCCCACGGATTCTGCCGTATCCAGCCCCCTTTTAAAGTCGAAATACTCATTAAACAGATTGGTCGCAATCTGTATCAGCATCGATGCAATAAGCATGGCAATAAAGAGCGGGATATTCAGTTTCCCTGAAGGCAGTGCCAGAGCGGTTCCGAGTGTAACGGGAACAAATGAAGCCGTAAGTGTGTGCGGACGCATCATGCTCCACCATCTTCTGAAACCTGTGTTTTTTTCCGGAATTTGTTCGCCCATGTGCAATCTCTCCCAGTAAAAGTTATCCGGCAGGCCGACGGCATAGATCAAGCGGTTTATGGAAAACCACCTGCCGCAAAAATCCGATTTTCGACAAAATCGACAAGATTCCTCTTTTCAGTTTATGGAAATCGGCCCGATGTGTCAATATTCAAAACGGCGGCTGCCGGGCGAACTTGCAGAAAAAGCAGCGGAAAAGTCTCATAAAAGCCGTCTGGGAAAAATTGTAGATGTTAAGAGAGAAATTACCGGGAGTATTTAAGGCAGGGTACAGATTCCGTGTTTAACGAATGGAAAGGATGAAGAAGCGCTTTTACGGATTGACGGAGGGAGGGATGCTTGCTTCGGAGGTGCGGGAAGGCTGAGGAAAGCGCGTGTTCAGCAAGGTCCGGAGCTCATTGCATTCGACTCCGGTCAGGGTAATGCCCCGCCCCATCTTTTTCTTGCCGGGAGCCCAGCTTCTGATGTCGTATTTTGCATCCCGGTCGTTCCAGGTGACCAGGTTCAGTTCCTTTGTCCAGCCTCCGGATTCCGTAGCCAGTACGCCGAAATGCCGGATAATGCTGAAATGGAGTTCTGAATTTTTTTCTGCCATAACAATCACCTCTATCAATTTTTTTGAACAAATGTTCTGATATCAGTTTAAACACAAACAGATGTTCTGTCAATGCGGATACACAGAAATAGGACGGAAAAGACCTTTCATGTCATAATTTTGCTATAATGGCACTAAAAGCGTACCGGCCGTCCGGCATGAGAAAGCCCGGGCAGAGAGGTGGGGGAGAAACATGCTTCGTTATACACTGGCCTTTATCAGATATCGGGATGAAATCTTAATGATTAATCGGGAAAAATCGCCCTGGCAGGGAGCGTGGAACGGAGTCGGCGGCAAGCTGGAGCCGGGGGAGACGCCCTCTGAATGCGTGATCCGGGAAGTCCGGGAAGAGACCGGTTTAAAAATCGGCCGCCCCGTCTATCGGGGAACAGTGACCTGGAACCCTGATGAAGAAGAGGCACAGGGAATGTATGTCTTTGTGGCCGATATCGGCGATAAAGATGAACTAGAGACTCCGGAAAGGACAAGAGAAGGAATTCTTGAATGGAAAAAAGAAAAATGGCTGCTCTCGGCAGCAAACTTCGGAACCGTTCCGACCCTGCGCTATTTTATGAAGGATGTCCTTGACATTGCGCGCCGGGGCCCGGCGGACTATCATTGTACGTTTCACGGCGACACAGTGGTCCATTCTGAAATCCGGCCTCTTCCCGGGCCTGCTGTACATTCCGGGAGGCCTTCATAATTGCCTTGATCGTTTTTATAAGGGCCCGGTTAAACTTTTGTTTAGGGGGGATCCCGGAACTGCCGGGTTTTTCTCCATTCCTGTTGATCCGTTTAATGAAAAAAGGGCGCTAAAATTAACATGGCTATTGAACAAAAAATCAGAGAATGACTAATTTTTTCGGTAATTTTTCTTTGCCGGCTCCTTTGTAAAATCCGGAAAATTGCAGTTTATTTCTATACAATACAAAAAGCAAAGTAAGAATTGATAACCCTGCTAACCAGGCACCGCCGGTATGATCTACGTTTATTCCAAAACCCGCGTATATTAATTTCACAGAAGTTCCCATTAAGCTGCCGAGGATGGAAAGTATTGCTATAATACGGATTAATTCCAAGATGGCTCTCATACCATTCATTCCCTTCCCGGATTCTAAAAACTGAGTACCGCCTCAACTCATGTATCCCGCCGGGCCGCGGCGCGAAGACCATCGATTCTTCTGAAGAGCGGTCGCTCTGCATGTGGCAATATATTCCTCTCAATGTTCATGCGGGCGGCGGTTTATTCTTTCGAAAAAGGGGAAGTCATGCACGGGCGGCAGTAAACGGCGGAAACGGCCGATCTTTTTCTCCGGCCCGCCGTATTTCTACGAATCATGGCAAAAATCGCCGGGAAAATGCCGGCTAGCGACAATAGGGCGCCGCTTATCATTAGTAGAGTGCAAAATAAGCGCGGCAGATCGACAGTAACGGCCAAAAATCGACAGTAAACGGACTGGAATCAATAAGTGCGAATAATCAGATCCGGATGAGCCAAAGGATACTCGAATCCTAAAATAAACTTGCAAAATTCATATACTAATTTTATTATACTCATCGGTTCAGTTATTAAATAGAGACTGTACCTTAAACTTTGACAGCCGTAAACTGTCACGGGCCGCCGGGGTGAAGAAATAGGCTCCGGCCGATGAAGCCTTCGCATCCGCCGAGTAAAAAGGCCGAAACTGCGCATGATAAGCGCAGGAGGTTGATCAAGGTGAATATCGGCAAGATTTTCTATTTGTTTTGTGCGCTGCTTGCCCTTGCCGTTGTCGTCTATGAAAATCACTGGGGACACGAGGTCAATGCGAAGAGCAGTCAGAGTCAGAAGCTGATTGTGCCGCTTATTGACGGAAAGGGCGAAGAACTGGGCGAAGCCGTCCTTACCGAAACAGAAAAAGGAGTCAGCGTTGCACTTCAGGCCGAAGGGCTCAGGCCGGGGCTTCATGCGATCCATTTTCACGAGGTCGGGAGCTGTACGCCGCCCGACTTTATGTCGGCGGGCGGCCATTTCAATCCGGAGCACAAACAGCACGGATTGAAAAATCCTCTCGGCCCGCATGCCGGCGATATGCCGAACATTTTTGCCGACAGTCACGGAAAAGTGAAGACGGTCATTTTCAATCCGCGTGTGACGCTTGAAGAGGGTAAAGAAAATTCTCTGAGAGACGCGGACGGTTCTGCTTTGATCATCCATGAAGCCGGCGACGATCAGCAGACGGATCCGTCGGGCAATGCCGGGAGCCGCGTTCTTTGCGGCGTCATAAAATGATGGGGCTGTCTCAAAAGCCTCCTAAAAACAAAGAACCGAGTGGAATTCGCACAAAAATTCCGCCCGGTTCTTTTTATGATGTTGCCCGGCTTTCCTTTCCTCCTGGCGTGGGCCTCTTTCGGACTTTCTTCAGAAAGTTGTCAGCCAGCGCCGGCGAGCCGGGTTCAACCGCGACTTTTTCCAACCCTCTTAAATGAAATCGGCGATTTTTTCTGCATTTTTTTTCAGGATAGGAAATGAAAAGACGAGAGGGGAAATGCTCCTCCCTCTCGCCCTTCATTTGCGGCTATCTTTTGAAAAAGTCCGTTTCAAACGGCTTCAAATCAAAAAAATAAAAGAGCGTCCGTTCCTTTTACAGAATGGTGCGGTTTACTGCGCAAGCAGCGAGAGGCCGCCGTCGACTGTAATCGTTTGCCCGCGGATCATGAATGCCTGAGGCGTGCAGAGAAAATAAACGGCCTCTGCCAGATCTTCCGGTTCGACGATTCGTCCGGCAGGATTGCGTCTTGCGGCCTGTTCAAGCAATTCCGTGCGGTTCGGGAAATGTTTCAGGGCGTCGGTATCGACGGCACCTCCCGAAACCGTATTCACCGTGATGTTCATGGGCGCCAGTTCAACGGCAAGATAGCGTGTGATTGCTTCGACAGCCGCTTTAGATACGCCGACCACGGCGTAATTAGGAAGGGCCCGGACCGCTCCGAGGCTTGAGAGCGCGACGATATGCCCCCCGCCCGTCTTGTTCATTAGCCTGGCTGCTCTTTGTGCCGCGAATAAATAGGCTTTTGCATTAATGTCCTGTGTCCAGTCCCAGTGTTTCTCTTCAATCTCCATGACCGGGCGCTGTACGCCGGATGCCGCATTGTTTATAAAAGCATCCAGCCTTCCGAACGCCGCTTCGGCGCTGTCGAACAGATGATTGATCTGCTCCAGTTCGCCGATATTGGCTTTTACAATCTTGACGGTGACGCCATAGCGCCCTTCAATTGCGCGTTTTGTCTCTTCGGCGTTCGAACTTTTGCGCGCGTAATTCAGAATGAGGTCGTATCCGTTCTGCGCAAATTTTTCCGCAACGGCTTTCCCGATGCCGCGTGTTCCGCCGGTAACCAAAACAACTTTATGATTCATTTCCTGGCCCCCTGTACCCTTTTCAGCTCACTTTAGTATAACAGAGTCTGCAAAAGTGCAGCAAGAACCCCCCTGTCAAATTCCGATTCAATCGTCTATATCATCCATTAAAACATACTAACCTTAATGGTGTAGAGAAGTACGACGGTACTCTCTGCACCACTTTTATTTTATAGTAGGAGTGAAGCATAAGGCCGCTGTTCTTCATGCATTCATTTGAGGCAGCCTGCATTTGGAATAAGAAGCCTTCTTTCTTTCGCCCGGCCGAGGGGGAAAGACCGGGCCGTACCAGCGCCGCCCGGCCGGATTCATTCACAGGAAAACATTTTAAGCGTTTCACCTTGCGGAGGCCGTTAATGATTTCGGAAGAGAAACGGAAAATTCGGGCCGGAGAGCAAAAATACCGTCGGAAATCGTTCGTGTATGATAAAATAAAGCATGTGCCCCCGGTCAGTCAGTTAAGGTGCAGTTAATAAATGAATCGGGCGGCACACTGACATTTCGGCTGTTCAATCAAATGTTTGGCGTATGAGTGGTAATCCTAGATCAGATCATTGAGAGGAAGCGTTTATCGATGTCGTCTTTTGAGTGGAAGACCATTAAGCCTTATGACGAAATCATTTTTGAAGCCTATGAAGGGATTGCTAAAATAACAATCAACCGGCCTCAGGTCCGCAATGCATTTACACCGAAAACAGTCATAGAAATGATTGACGCGTTTTCGAGAGCGCGCGACGATGCCAGTATCGGCGTTATCATTCTGACGGGAGCCGGGACAAAGGCATTCTGTTCGGGCGGCGACCAGAAAGTCCGCGGGAACGGCGGTTATGTCGGAAGCGATCATATTCCGCGCCTGAATGTGCTTGATCTGCAGCATTTGATCCGTGTGATGCCCAAGCCGGTTATCGCGATGGTAGCGGGTTATGCGATCGGCGGCGGCAATGTCCTGCAGGTTGTCTGCGATCTGACCATTGCTGCCGACAATGCTGTTTTCGGACAAACCGGACCGAAAGTCGGAAGTTTCGATGCCGGATACGGTGCCGGCTATCTGGCACGGATTGTCGGCCATAAGAAGGCCCGTGAAATCTGGTATCTCTGCCGGCAGTACAATGCACAGCAGGCTCTTGAGATGGGACTCGTCAATACGGTTGTCCCGCTTGAAAATCTGGAGGAGGAAACAGTCCAGTGGGCGAAAGAAATGCTTTCAAAGAGTGCAACGGCACTCCGTTTCCTCAAAGCCTCTTTCAATGCCGATACGGACGGGCTTGCCGGCCTGCAGCAGCTGGGCGGCGACGCGACGCTGCTTTATTATACGACGGATGAAGCGAAGGAAGGGCGGGACGCCTTCAAAGAGAAACGCGATCCCGACTTCAGCAAATTCCCGAAGTTTCCGTAAATCTGCCGATTTCCGATCTTTAAATGAATTCGCTTCCGCTGAAAGGCAGCCGCTGAAGAAGTAGAACGTTCTAAAGATCATAGAGGTTTCCATCAATATAATGTGGATAAAAAGGTAAAGCGGGCCGCCTGTATCCGGGCGCCCCGCTTCTTTCCCTTTTCGGCCCGAATTTTTCGGTACCTTCACCTGAAAAGGGAGCCGCTTTTCCGTCCGGCTGAAAGAGACGGACGGTTTTTGCGGAGTTTTGAAGCACACGGAAAGGAGGAGATATCGATGACGAAAACGATCATGCCGAACTGGCTGAGGCGCCGTGCCGAACTGACTCCGGACCGCACGGCGCTTGAAACGGACCGGGAGACGGTCAGTTTCCGTACGCTTTTTCAATTAACGGCGGATATTGCCCGGCAGCTGCGGACGGCCGGCATTGGGCAAAATGACAAAGTTGCTTTGTTAAGTGAAAGCAGCGTGGAACTGGTCGGCTTCTACCATGCGATCAGTGCCGCCGGGGCGGTCAGTGTCCCGCTGAATAACCGGCTGAATCCGGAAGAGGCAGCCTGGCAGCTGCGCGACTGCGGAGCAAAGTGGCTGATTTCGGACCGGGCTTTTCTTTCTCTCGCGGAAAAGATTGCGGACAAAGCGCCCTGTACGCTGCTGACGATGGCGGACGTGCAAAGCCGGCCGAAAATGTCGTGCGAGATAAACGGGACATTTGATCTGGACAGGCCCTGTACGATCGTTTACACTTCCGGAACGACAGGCCATCCGAAAGGCGTGGTGCTGACTTACGGAAATCACTGGTGGAGCGCGGCCGGTTCGCTGCTCAATCTCGGACTCAACGAAAATGATAAATGGCTCTGCTGCGTTCCGCTTTTTCATGTAAGCGGGCTCTCCATCTTAATGAAAAATGTGATTTACGGCATGACGGTGGTGCTGTCCGCCAAATTTAATGCTCATGAAGCCAATCGGCAGATCTGTTCAAACGGCGTGACCATGATGTCGGTTGTAGCCAATATGCTGCGGCGCATGCTGGACGATGCGGGGGAGGCCCGCTATCCGGAAACATTTCGCTGCATGCTGCTCGGCGGCGGCCCGGCCCCGCTTCCGCTTCTGGACCGCTGCAAAGAAAAACAGATTCCGGTTTTTCAGACATACGGATTAACGGAAACGGCTTCGCAGATCGTTACCCTGCCGCCGGAATACATGTTTACGAAAATCGGTTCCGCCGGTAAACCGCTGTTTCCGTCGGAAATCCGGATCGTTGCCGACGGAAAGGACAGAGATCCGAATCAGCCGGGCGAAATTGTCGCGCGGGGTCCGAATGTGACACCCGGTTACTGGTGCCTTCCCGATGCGACGGAACAGGCGATCAGAGACGGATGGCTGTATACGGGGGATATCGGTTATCTGGATCAGGACGGCTTTTTGTATGTTCTCGACAGGCGCCGGGATTTAATTATTTCGGGCGGCGAGAATGTCTACCCGGCTGAAATCGAATCGGTGCTGCTCGGCCATCCGGCCGTTGAGGAGGCCGGAGTCGTCGGCATTACCGATAAGAAATGGGGAGCGGTTCCCTATGCCTTTGTCGTGATCAAAAAAGGATTTATATTTTCAGAGAAAGAGATTCTCGATTACTGCGGCACAAAGCTGGCCAGATATAAGCTTCCTGTCCGGATTCAGCCTCTGGACCGGCTGCCGAGGAACGCATCCCGGAAACTTATGAGGAGAAAGCTTATCGATTTTCTCCCGAAAACTTTCATTCCTGGCAATGATTTTTGAGCGATATTGGGGTATGATAAGCCAGAACGGTTTCCTGTGCCCGGAAGAAAAGATGAAAGAGGCGAAGAGGATGATGATGGTTTATTTTAGTCTGGCGCTTTTTATCATAACGATTGTGCTGTTCATTATATCATTGGCTAAAACAGCGAAACTGATGAACGGTTCGATGGGAAAGATTGCAAAAACGGCCGAAAAGATACGTGAGCAGTCGGAGAAAATCGCTGAGGAAAAGCATCAGCTGACTCAGAACCTCTCTGCCGTTCAACTCGACTTTTTTAAAAAACGGGAAAGGGCACGGGAGGCAGCGGACAATATAAAAAAGTCCGTGACGCTGACACAGGAAAATTATTATAAAATAAAAATGGCGGTAAAAAACGAAAAAGCGTGAATCAAGCGGCCAACATTGGCCGACGCTTTTGCGGGCGCGGACAGAGGCTCCGATTCTCAGTCCTGAACTGCCTCGCGACACTATCGCGACGGCGTTAAAAAATTAAAAATTGCTGAGGGAGGCGGAAAACTCTTGAAAAGCAGGCGGCAATCCGTGTCCGGATGGCTTTTTGTGCTGGCGCTGTCCGTGACCTTGTTTCTGTTGCTCGTTCCGGCGGTCCGTACCTCCGCCATTCGTCAGGCAGACAATGCACTGCTCCAGTCTCTCAATCCGCTTCGATCGGCTCCGATGGTTGCTTTTTTTGCGGAACTGACCCGGTTCGGAGCCGGCCGGCTGTTGTTTTTTATCGTGGCAATCGGTACAGCCTTTCTGCTGTATAAGAGACGCTACTCGTCCGCTGTGATCTTGCCGGCTGCTTATCTTGCGGAACGGGTCCTGAATACTCTTCTCAAAAACTGGATCATGAGAAGCCGGCCGCCTCTGCCGCATCTGGTTGCTGAATCCGGATACAGTTTTCCGAGCGGCCATGCGATGAATGCGCTTACCGTATACGGTCTCCTGATTCTGCTGCTGGTTCCGCTGATCCGGTCCGTCCGGCTGAAGATTGTCTGGACTGCGCTTTGTCTGATCATGATCCTTCTGATCGGTTTCAGCAGGCCCTTGCTGCGCGTTCATTATTTCAGCGATGTTTTTGCCGGTTATTGTGCGGGGGGTGCCGTGGTTGCCGCCTGCGCGCTGATCCAGCTTACGATTCATGCTCCGGCAAGGCGAGACGGGGGATGAATCATCCGCCGCCGGTTTCAGCCTCGGATCTCTAGTGGCCAAAAATCCGCAGCAGTAAAAGATTTCTGACTTAACACCTCTTCCTCATTGGTATAAAATTATACTAGTTATAATGATCCGGAAATAGCTTAACATCAGGATTTCTCATGGCGTTATAAAAACACGGAAATGCGGGTTCAGTTCCGGCAAAAAAGCAGGCAGTCGATTTTCGGCCGCCGCGGGGGCCTGAATTTATTTCCGCGCTGATCAGTGATTTCAGAACCAGAGAAAGCGTCGCCGTTTCGGAAAAATGCTGCTGTCCGCCGAACGATGATATTGTTGCCCGTCAGTTTTATCGCCGCTTGCAAAAAAAATTTCCATCCAAAGGAAGTGCAATCATGCCGCAGACAAATGTCGGACTGCAAATTCTGCCTTTTTCAAAGGAAAAGGACACGTATGCATTGGTGGATAAGGCGATCGAAGCCATTCAGCAATCAGGTGTCCGCTATGAAGTTGACGCCCTGGAGACCGTCATGGAAGGGGAGCTCGACGATCTGCTGGAGGTCGTCAAGAAGACCATCTATGCGACGATCGCCGCAGGAGCCGATGAAGTGGGCGCCGAGGTAAAGATCCATTTCCGCCCCCAGGGGACATCGATCGAAGAAAAAGTCGGCAAGTACCGGAACTAAACGGACCGGAGAAATAAGAAAAATTTCGGCAGCTCTCAGGCCGCTGAAAAGTATAAAAGAGCGGGCCGCCGTACTGAACAGATACAGCGGCCCGCTTCGTCTGTCTTCTTTTTTTGTATTATAGTTTTTTTATCACAAGAGTAAAAATCTTCGCAGATCCCGGAATATAGGCTTTAATGGCCCCATCTATTCAGTCGGGCTGCGGCGCGGAAATGCCGGCGATTCTTCCGGAAAGCGATCGCTTGGCACGGGCGGCGGTCTATTCTTTTGAATGTTTCTGCGAATGACGATTTTATTTCACTGAAAAAAAGGGTTATCCTGCGCGGACAGGCGTTGCATAGCGGAAACGTCCGATCTTTTTTTTCGGCCCGCCGCGAATTCCTGTGAATTGTGGTGAAATGCATTCGCAAACGTTAGATATCAACAGTAAAACATTATTTATCATCGATAAAAAGCTCATATCATCAGTAAATGGAAGAAAATCGACAGAAACGTTCGGAAAATCGACAGTAATAGCCAGAAAATCAACAGACTGGAATCAATAAGTGCGAATAATCAGAACAGCAAGCTCGACCCTGATTGATCGATCAACCGCGGTAAAAGGTTGATCGGCTGTTAGTAGCAGGCGGTCGCACCGAATCAGGCTACAGTCGCACCGAATCGCCGGGGAGTCGCACCGAACCAGGCCGAAGTCGCACCGAATCGCCGGGAAGTCGCACCGAACAGGAGGGGTCGCACCGAATCCTGCAATAGTCGCACCGAAATGCAGAACAGTTGCACCGAATCGGGCCGAAGTCGCACCGAATCGCCGGGAAGTCGCACCGAACAGGAGGGGTCGCACCGAATCAGGCTACAGCCGCACCGAATCGCTGGGGAGTCGCACCGAATCGGGCCGAAGTCGCACCGAATCGCCGGGAAGTCGCACCGAACAGGAGGGGTCGCACCGAATCAGGCTACAGCCGCACCGAAATGCAGAACAGTTGCACCGAATCGGGCCGAAGTCGCACCGAATCGCCGGGGAGTCGCACCGAACCAGGCCGAAGTCGCACCGAATCCAACCGTGGCAGGGAGTTTAGCAGTTTATCGGTCGTCCCCGGGAGTTTATCGGTCGTTAGGCGCTGTTTATCGATCGTTTCCGGAAGTCTATCGGTCGTTGTCGGCGCTTAATCGGTCTTCAGCAGGTATACCCGGTTTATCGACCGTTCAACTCAATTTATCGATCATGGCGCCGGATTTATCGGTCGCCGCTGTGAGTTATCGGTCGATATGCACGGTTTATCGATCACGGCACCTGATCTATCAAATTGTTATGGAAGTTTGTTGATCGCGGAAACGTTCTCCGTCTTTCAAGAGATTGCGGTTTTAGGAGAAGTCGATCATCATCTGACAGCACGACAGGAGAATGAGCACCCATATTTGTTTTTTTTTCAGCGCCCGGCGGCCTTTGCCGGCTTTTTTGATTGATAAAACGGGATAGCGCTTCCGACAGCAGCAAAGACTGGCCGAAGAGAATAGAACAGATGTTCTTGATGTGATATAATGAAGTCAGCTTTTTCCTTTAGAGTTTTTGATCTGAGACGGCGGGAGGAGGAAAGATAAATGTCTGTACGCTTTATTCTGGGACGTCCGGGAACCGGAAAAACCGCGTCCTGTATGGAAGAAGTCAGAACGCTGATCCGGGAAAATCCGTCGGGCTCTCCGCTGATTTATCTCGTTCCCGACCACATGACTTTCAATACGGAATATGATTTCGCCAGAACGGATGGCTTCGGGGGTATGACACGATTGAATGTTTTCAGCATTCCCCGCCTTGCGTTCCGCGTCCTCCAGCAATCCGGGGGCATCACCCGCTATCACTTAAATGAGACGGGGATTGCCATGCTGCTGCGGAAAATTGTTGAACAAAACAAAGATCAGCTTCATCTTTTTAAAAAGGCGGCGGAACAGAGCGGTTTCTACCGTCTGCTCGGCGATACGCTGGCCGAATTCAAACGCTATCGTCTGAGACCCGAACAGATCGCCGGACAAGCGGCGGCGCTTGGCGGGGAGAGCGCAGGACATCTGCTCCTGAAAGATAAACTTCACGATTTATCGATTGTTTATCAATCCTTCGAAAGGGCGCTTGCCGGCAAATATATTGACAGCGATGATTATCTGAGGCTGGCGGTTGAGAAAATTGCCGAGACGGATTTTTTGAAGAACGCCGAAATCTGGGTCGACGGTTTCCAGACGATGACCCCCGAGGAACAGCGGGTTGTCGGAGAACTGATGGAAACGTCCAGACGGATGACGGTCATACTTGGTATTGACAGAGCGTACGATCGTCCGCCGGAAGAATTCTCGGTTTACCGCCATCCCGCCCGCCTCTTTCTCCAGCTGAAGGAGTATGCGGAAGAACAAAATCTGGAACTCGAACCCTTAGTGATCAAAACTGAACCGCTGCGTGCGCAGACGCCTGCACTGCAGCATCTGACACGCTGCCTCGATCAGCCGCACATTCGCGAATCGCGCAGTACGGAAGGGCTCGTACTGACCGAGGCCGTCAACCGTCGCGAAGAAGTTGAACAGACGGCCCGGGATATTCTGGGACTCGCCCGCGACCGGGGCTTCCGGTTTCGCGATATGACCGTGCTTGTGCGTAATCTGGAAGACTACCGCAACCTGATTGCAACGGTTTTTGCCGACTACGGTATCCCCGCTTTTATTGATCAGAAAAGGCCGATGCGTCATCATCCGCTCATTGAGCTGATTCGTTCCGCACTCGAGGCGATTCAGCAGAACTGGCGCTATGAACCGGTTTTCCGCTGCGTTAAAACCAATCTTCTGATTCCCCCCGGCAGCAGCCTTCCGGCAATGCGCGAGGCGATGGACGAGCTGGAAAACTATGTCATGGCCTACGGCATTTACGGGGAAAAGAAATGGACGGGCGCCGATCCGTGGAGTTACAGAGTTTATCGCGGGCTGGAAGAAGATCAGCACGAGCAGACCGAAAAAGAGCGGCAGGCCGAAGCACGGATAAATCGTCTGCGCTTTCTTGTTGCGGGACCGATCGCATCATTTGAAGAAAAACTTAAATCCGCATCGACCGTACGGGAAAAGTGTACGGTCCTCTATGATTTTATGATCGGGCTTGCGATACCCGACAAATTGGAAAGAATGGCGCGGGCGGCCGAAAGTTCGGGAAGACTGTCGGATGCGAAAGAGCACGGACAGGTCTGGAAGGCGGTCGCAGACATGCTGGACCAGTGTGTCGAAGGCGCAGGCGAGGAGAATATTTCTCTTGAACTTTTTTCAAAAATTATCGATACCGGCCTCGATGCGCTGGAATTTGCCCTTGTTCCGCCGGCACTCGACCAAGTACTGGTCGGAAGTATGGACAGGATGCGGTCGTCGGAACTGAAAGCTGTTTTTCTATTGGGCGTTAATGAAGGCGTGATTCCGGCAAAACCTTCGGAACAGGGGCTGTTCTCCGACGAGGACCGGGACAGCCTCGAAGCGTCTGGAATGCATGTCGCGGACGGGGAAACGGGCCGGATGGCTGCGGAAAATGAATTAATTTTCCGTGCGCTGTCTCTTCCGAAAGAAAGGCTGTTTTTATCCTTTCCTCTTGCTTCGGAAGACGGCGAATCGCTCAAACCGTCCCCGCTGATCGGCCGGCTGAAACGGCTGTTCCCCGGCCTTTCCGCCAGACTGTCGCCGGCGGAGCCGCGCCTGCTTTCCGCTGAGCAGCAGCTCGGTTTTGTCAATACTCCCCGGAAAACGATCGGCTTTCTGTCCTCGCAGATCCGTGAATGGCAGAACGGATACCGGATCGCCGGTCTTTGGTGGGACGTTTATGACTGGTTTATAGATCAGGAGAAATGGGGAGCCGCGGCGCGACGCATTCTGTCCGCCCTTTTTTCGCAAAACGGCGAACGGCTCGGCCAGGAAACCGCGCGCGCGCTCTATGGAGAAACAATTCAGGCGAGTGTGTCGCGGATGGAACAGTTCAATTCCTGCCCGTTTTCCCAGTTTGCCTCTTACGGGCTGAAACTGCGCGAGAGGGAAGTGTTCCGGCTGGCAGCGCCGGATATCGGCCAGCTTTTTCATATGGCAATCAAACGAATGACCGAACAGATTCAGCAGGCTCGCCGGCAATGGAGCGATCTGTCGCCGGAAGACTGCGACCGGCTTGCCGCGGAAACCGTGTCATTTCTGGCCCCGAAACTGCAGCGCCGCATTCTGGTCCGTTCGAGCCGCAATCACTATATGCAGCACAAACTGACCCAGGTTGTCGCCCGGGTTGCCCGGGTTATGCGCCGCCATGCACAGGCCAGCGGCTTTTCTCCGCTCAGTCTTGAATTGCCCTTCGGCCCCGGCCGGCCGCTTCCGCCGCTGCAATTTTCTCTTCGAAACGGATGCAGGATGGAGATCGTCGGGAGGATTGACCGGGTCGATAAGGCGGAAGATGCGGATCACCGCCTGCTGCTGCGGGTCATCGATTACAAGTCGGGCAGCACGGATTTAAGCCTGACCGATGTTTATTACGGACTGGCGCTGCAAATGCTGACTTATCTTGACGTCGTTCTTACTTATTCGAAGCAATGGCTTGGCGTTCAGGCCGAGCCCGCAGGCGTCCTTTATTTTCATGTACACAATCCCTTCCTGCGTCTTACGGACAAGCTTGCGGCGGACGCGCTGGAGGAGGAGATCTACAAAAGTTTCAGGATGAAGGGGCTGCTTCCGCAGGATGAGGCCGCGCTTCGCCTCACCGACCGTGCGGCGGCGGGCGGCCAGTCCGCAATCGCTCCGTTCGGCATCAAGAAAAACGGAGAATTCTATAAAGGCTCTTCTGTCGCCGGAGCTGAAGAGTTCGATGCTTTGAGACATCACGCCAAAAATATGATGAAGCAGGTTGGAAACAGGATTACGGACGGCGATGTCCGGATCGCTCCTTACAGATTGAGGGAGCGTGTCCCCTGCACCTATTGTCCGTACCGCCCTGTCTGCCAATTCGACCGGTCGCAGCCCGGAAATGCGTTCCGCCAGCTGCAGAGACTGCCCGATGACCAGGTCCTTTTTATGTTAAATAAAGAAAAGAGTGATCCCAATGATCATGAAGCCTGAAAACAGCCGCTGGACAGACCGGCAGTGGCAGGCCATTAATGAATGCGGGCACGATGTTTTAGTGGCGGCGGCGGCCGGATCGGGAAAAACGGCGGTGCTTGTTGAGCGCATTATCCGTAAGATCACCGACCGCAGGCGGCGGGTGAATATTGACGATCTGCTCGTTGTCACGTTTACAAAAGCGGCGGCGGCGGAAATGAGGGAAAGAATCGGACGTGCCTTGGAGAAGGAGCTTGCCGAACATCCTGAAGATCTGTTCCTGCGCAGGCAGCGGACGCTGCTCAGCAAGGCGTCGATCATGACGCTGCATGCTTTCTGTATGTCCGTGGTTAAAAAATATTATTATTTCCTCGATCTTGATCCCGGGTTCCGGCTGCTTGACGAGACGGAAGCCGCCCTGTTAAGAGAAGAAGTGCTGGACGACGTCCTTGAGAAACGGTATGCCTCGGATGATCCCGCGTTTTACAGACTGGCGGATCAATATTCGGGCGACCGAAGCGACGACGCCCTCCGCCGGCTGATTGTCAGATTATACGATTTTTCGCGCAGCAATCCCTGGCCGGATCAATGGCTGGACCGGATGGTGAAAGCCTACCGGCTTGGCAGCGATGTGTCAATTGATGATTTTGAATGGATCGGGGATCTGAAGAAAGCGCTGAATCGATATGTTTTATCCGGCATTGCGGCGCTGGAAGAAGCAAGACATCTCTGTGATGAAACGGGCGGCCCGGCGGTCTATGCGGGAGCACTTGACAAAGATATTGCCGCACTTCGCGCTTTGGCCGCGCAAACCGGCGCAAGCTGGGAAACACTCCGATTTTCCTTTCTGAATATCGTTTTTGGGAAAATGCCTGCCTGCAAAGGCCGGGATGTTGATGCCGGGCTTAGGGACCAGGTAAAAAAAATACGCGACAAAGTGAAGAAAAGAATCGCCGATCTTCAGCAGCAATGGTTTGCCCGATCGCCGCAGGAGAGCATTCAGGACATGAGGGACATGGCTCCGTCCGTCGCGCTTCTGAGGGCGCTCGTCCAGGATTTTTCGGCGTTTTTCAAAAAAGAAAAACGAAGGAGAGGACTGCTGGACTTTTCGGATCTGGAGCATGAATGCCTGGCCGTTCTGCGCCGGGAAGGCTCGTCTCCCGACAATGAGCAGCCTTCCCTTGTTGCGGAACAATATCGCGCCCGCTTTGAAGAAGTTCTGGTGGACGAATATCAGGATACGAACCGGGTTCAGGAGTCGATTATCCAGTTGATCACAAAAGACGGCGGGCAGGGAGGCAATCTGTTCATGGTCGGCGATGTGAAGCAGAGTATTTACGGCTTCCGACTGGCGGAACCCGGACTCTTTACTGAAAAGTACAGGCAGTTTTCAGACCCTGCTGCAGACGGCATAAAAATTGATCTGTCCAGCAATTTTCGCAGCCGTCCGGAAGTGGTTGACGGAACGAACTTTCTGTTCCGGCAGGTGATGGATGAAGCGACGGGCGGAACGGACTATGACGCCAATGCCGAACTGCGCTGCGGAGCAAATTATCCTTCCGGGGAGAGGCCCGTCGATCTTGAACTCATTGACCGTGCGGACCGCGGAGAAAACGACGGAACGGATCAGGACGATCCTGACGCGACCGAGTTGGAGGCGGCGGCAATCGCCGATCGGATCCGGGCAATGATCGGAGACGGTTCCGGACCCGCTTTTCAGGTCTACGACCGTTCCGCTGGGCAAATGCGGGCCGTACGCTATCGCGATATCGCTATCCTGATGCGGTCGGCGAACACATCGGCCGCTGTCATGAAAGATGTGCTCGGGCAATACGGCGTTCCGTCTTATGCCGAGCTGTCGAAGGGGTATTTTGACACGGTTGAAGTGTCCGTGATGCTTTCCGTTCTTCAGATCATCGACAATCCTTATCAGGATATTCCGCTTGCCTCCGTGCTCCGCTCCCCGATCGTCGGTCTGGACGGCGACGCGCTTGCCCGGATCCGCATGGCAGATCGGGCAGGCGCCTATTATACAGCCGTCAAACGCTATATCAGAGAAAACGGCGATTCACTTGCAGATACTCTGGCCGGTTTTCTGAAAAAGCTGTCGGCGTGGAAAAGCAGATCGGTCAGCCGTCCGGTTTCCGAGCTGATCTGGCAAATCTATCGGGACACCGGCTATTACGATTATGTCGGGGGCCTGACGGGAGGAACACAGCGTCAGGCAAACCTCAAGGCCTTTTATGACCGGGCGGAGCAATATGAAAAAACGTCTTTCCGCGGATTATTCCGTTTTCTGAGGTTCATTGCCCGCATGAGGGAGAACGGCGGCGATTTAGGTGAGGCGCGTGCGCTGAGCGAGCAGGAAGATGTGGTCAGAATTATGACCATCCATAAGAGCAAAGGCCTTGAATTTCCCATTGTCTTCGTGGCCGGGCTTAATAAAAAATTCAATTTAAAAGATACGGCGGCTCCGGCGCTGCTGCATAAAACGCTCGGCTTCGGATCGCTCTGGATCGACCCCGATCAACGTCAAAGCGTGCCGACACTGCTTTTCCTCGCGATCAGGGAACGGATGAAAGCGGATGCCGTCGCCGAAGAAATGCGGATCCTCTACGTCGCGGTCACAAGAGCCAGAGAAAAGTTGATTCTTGTCAGCTCTGTCCCCGATGCGAAAAAAAAGGTGCATCAGTGGGCCGCAGCGTTGCACTGCCGCGACTGGCTGCTTCCGGAATACATCCGCGGCGCTGTTTCCTCATTTCTTGATTGGATCGGCCCGTGCGTGATCCGCCACCAATCGGCGGAGGCGCTCCATGAATTGGCGGGCGGAATCCCCGACCGGACGGCTGTTTCCCGCGACCGGTCTTCATGGACAGTCAGTATGATCGCAGGCGTCCGCATGGCCGCCGATCAAGCGGCAGAACGGAGGGAGGACCGCGACCGGCTGGAGCACCTGAGACAGTGGCAGAAAGTGGAGCCGCATTCGGATAAGGATGAGGGAATCGGCCGCCGGCTCGGCTGGACCTATCCGCAGCGCCAGGCAACGATTTATATGGCCAAACAGACGGTCACCGAGATCAGGTCGCAGCAAGAGTATTTCAGCGAAGGCCAGGACGACCGGCTGCTTGCCGATCGGTTCCGGGAAATCGGAGGCGAGCGCCCGCATTTCTTGCAGAAAGGCGATCTGTCGCCCGCAGAACGCGGAACGGCACTGCATATCCTGATGCAGCACTTCGATCTGAAGAGATCGGCCGACGAGCAAGGAATCCGAATACAGGAACTTGAGCTTGTTGAAAAAGAAATATTAACCCCCGAGCAGGCGGATAGTCTGGACGCCGCCGCGGTCGCACGGTTTTTTCTGTCTCCGATCGGCAGCAAAATGAAAAATGCGGATCAGGTGATACGGGAATGTCCTTTCAGTCTGGTCCTTGATGCGGATCAGGTTTATCCGTCCTGGGAGCCGGACCAGAAAGGAGAAGAACAGGTGCTGGTCCAGGGCGTCATTGATTGTATTATTGAAGAAGAGGGAGAATTGACACTTCTTGATTATAAAACCGACCGTTTATCCCCTCGCTTTCCTGAAGAAAAACTGGCGAGAGAAGAACTGAAAAGGCGCTATCATGTACAACTGGATCTTTACCGCCGGGCGATCGAAAAAATCTGGAGGCGGCCGGTTGCACGGGTGGGACTTTATGCTTTTGACGGCGGATATTTTGTCGATCTATCGGGGGAACGGGGGGAGAGTGTATGAGACTGCTGCACACAGCTGACTGGCATCTCGGCCGCATGCTTGAAGGCCGCTCGCGTGAAGACGAACAGGAAGCAGTCATGGATGAAATCTGCCGGATTGCGGACGAGGAACAGATTGATGCCGTTCTGATGGCCGGAGACGTGTTCGATACGGTGAACCCGCCGGCCGTTTCCGAAGCGCTTTTCTATGAAACTGCGGAACGGCTGGCAAAAGGCGGAGAAAGGCCGCTCATTGTGATTGCCGGCAATCATGACAGCCCCGACCGGCTGGAAGCTTCACGCCCGCTCGCCGGCAAGAGGGGGATTAAGATTATCGGCCGCCCCGTTGCCGCCCCGCTTTCCATACCGATTGCCCGGACCGGCGAACGGCTGGTGGTCGGAGCGATTCCCTATCCCTCCGAGTCGAGGCTGAATGAATGCCTGAGCGAAATGAACGAGGAAAAAGCCATTCAGCAGGCCTATAACGATCGGCTGGCCGTGCTGTTTCATGAACATGCGCGTTCTTTTTCCAAGAATACGGTCAATGTGCTGATGACGCATGTTTTTGCGGCGGGCGGACGGGAATCCGATTCCGAACGGCCGGTACAGGTCGGCGGCGCTTATACGGTTGACCCCGCCTCATTTCCCGGTGCGGCCCAGTATGTAGCACTGGGGCATCTGCACCGGCCGCAGACGATGGAAAAATCACCCGTATTGACGCGTTACGCCGGGTCGCCGCTCGCCTACAGCTTCTCCGAATCGGATCAGCCCAAATCGGTGACCGTGCTCGATGCGGAGCCGGGGAAGGCGGTGTCTGTCGAAACCGTCCGGCTGACATCCGGCCGGCCGCTCATCCGCTGGCGTGCGGAAAACGGGCTTGACGAGGTTCTGCGCTGGCTCGGGGAAGGGCGTGACGAAGGAGCCTGGATTGATCTTGAAATCCGTCTGGATGAAGCATTGGACATGCATCAGATTCAGGCACTGCGCAGGAGAAACGGCCATTTTGTCGGCATCCGGCCGATTTACGGCAGCCTTCCCGAGGAGGACGGCGGCATCCGCCGGTCGAATCTGCCGATCGATCAGCTGTTCATTCGTTTTTATAAAGATCATACGGACGGAGCCGAACCGGGTCCGGAGCTGGTTCAGCTTTTTCTGAAGATGATTGAAGAAGATGAGGCGGAGAAGGAAGCCGCAGCGGGGAGCGATGATCATGAAACCGGTTGAACTGACGATTCAAGGGTTAAACAGTTTCCGCGACGTTCAGCACGTCGATTTCGAATCTTTGTGCGCGGACGGCATCTTCGGCATTTTCGGTCCGACCGGGAGCGGAAAATCGACGATTCTGGACGCCGTCACCCTGGCGTTGTACGGCACTGTGGAGCGCGCCGCCAACAATACGCAGGGCATACTCAACCAATTGGAAGATCAGCTTTCTGTCGGTTTCACGTTTGAACTGGCCGGGCAGAAAAAAGTACGCTACCGTGCCGAGAGGAGCTATAAACGGAAAAAAGACGGCGGAATGAGGGCGGGCAGCTGCCGGCTGATGAGACTGGGCGAGAGAACGGAGGTTCTGGCCGATAAAGAACGCGACCTCACGGCGAAGGTTCAGGAGATTCTCGGACTGACGCATGATGATTTTACCCGTGCCGTGGTACTGCCTCAGGGCAAATTTTCGGAATTTCTGTCACTGAAAGGAAACGAGAGACGGCAGATGCTGCAGCGGCTTTTCCATCTGGAAAAGTACGGGGACGAACTGACGGCAAGGCTGAAAAGACATGCCGATGCGGCGAAACAGCGGCTGACTCTGATTTCGGAGAAAGAAACCGTGCTTGGCGATGCCTCGAAAGAAGCGGTGGAAAAGCTGCGCGAGCGATTGCACCAAGTGAGCGGAGAGCTTGCCGGGAAAAAGGCCGTACTTGAAAAACAGCGGTTTGAGCGGGATGAAATGAAGCAAATATGGGATTATCAGGAAGAAAAAAAGGCAAAAGCAGCAGCCCTGCAGCTCCGTCTTGATGAGCAGCCCGCCGTTGAGAAAAAAAGACGGCTGCTCGAACGGAACAACGCCGCGGAAAAGATACTGCCCTATCTTGAGGCGCTGACAGCTGCGGAAAAAGAATATCAGGAAGCTGATGAAGTATCCGTTCAGGCAGAAAAATGTTTTGCGGCTTCCGAATCGGACGAGCAGTCAAAGAGAAAGGTCTACGAAAAAGCAAAGAAAGATGAGGAAGAGCGCGGTCCGCTTCTTTCCGGGCAAAAGCAGCAGCTTGTCCAGGGACTTGAGATCAAGCGGCGGCTGACTCGGGTCCGGAGTGAAATAAGCGCCGATGCGGCTGCGCTGGCAAAGCTTGAACAGGACATAAACGGCTGCCGGCAATCGACCGGCAGAGAGCAGCAGCATAAAGAGGAACTTTCAAATAAACTGGAACAGCTGGAGCAGTCTCTTCAAAAGCTAGAAATATCAGGCGAGCGCCGAACTGCCGTTCATAAAGCCCTGGATGAAAAAAACGCGATCGAGCAGATCGATTCCTATTTGAAGGAAAAAAGAAAAGAATGGGCGGAGAATCAGAAGGTTTGGCTGGAATGCAGCAACGAGCGCGAGCGGCTCGGCGGAAACAGGAAGCTGCTCAATGAAAAGGGCGGACAGCTGTTTAAACGCTATCAGACCGTCTATAATCGGGCTACCGTGATCGGAGGGCAGATCAGGCTGGCCCGCACCTATCTGAAAACAAAGAGAGAAGAGACGGAAAAGGAACGGGAGGCGGCGATCAGACATCGGCTGTCACTGGATCTGGCTGCAGGGCTGAGGGACGGAGAGCCGTGCCCGGTCTGCGGAGCGGTGCACCATCCGCATCCGGCGGCGGCCGGAAAGTATCCGGATGAGGGATCCATCACTCGGTTGATTCGTTTCTATCAGAAAGCCGACGAATCTTTAGGCCTGCAGCAGCAGGAGACCGGGATATGCCTTAATCGGCTGGAGCAGCAATCTGCGGCATTTAAAACGCTGTCTCCCGAAGCTTTGCACACAGGATCCTCTGACGGGGCTGAGGCAGGTGCCGATTTTATCGACTGGGAAAAGACCGGGTTGAAACCGGTCCTGAAAGAAACGGAGCTGGCGGTCAGGGAAATGAAGCAAGATGTGCTGGACGTCGGCGAAACGCTTGACCGTTTGTCCAATGAAGCACGGCAGGCGGAGACGGCGCGCCTTTCCCTGGAAGCACAGCTTAACTTTTATGAAAAAGAAAAGAAAAAGATACAAGATGCGGCGCTGGTGCGCAAAAAGGAAATGGAAGAGCGGCTAAACCGCTGGCCTGATCAATTCCCGCCGATAGATCGAATTCAGGATGTGTACAGAAAAATGCTGGATTCGGACAGTAAGGTCGGAAAGATCCGGACGGAGATGACTCAGGCAAGGCAGGAGCGCGGCGTGATTGAACAGAAACTGACCGCGAATGAGGATAAAATTCACCGGCTTGAAGCGAAGTGGAATGAAATAAAGGGAAGAATGGATGGATCCGAAAAATCCTCTGCCCGCGATGCAGCTGCTTTAAAGGCCCTCAATCTGGCGGAGGACGACCCGATCGAAGATAAATTATCCCGACTGAACCGGCTGCTCGAACAAATGAAAGAAAATCGTGAGAACAGCTACCGGGAATGGCAGCAGTCTCTCACTGTCCGCATTGAGGCGGATAAACAGTTTAACAATGCTTCGGATAGAAAAGAAAGAGCGGGAAGGTCCCAGCGGTCTGCTGAAGAAAGGTGGAACGAACGGATCGCGCATTCGAGTTTTGAAAAAAGAGAAGACGTGCTGGCCGCCCATCTCCCCGAAGAGACGCGGATCGCGTTTAACGGAGAGATTGCCGCATTTGAAAAAGAGAAAGCAAGACTTGTTTCAGACCTGCAGTCGCTTTCAGAAAAGCTGAAAGGCAGATCGGCGGACAGAGGGAAACTGGCTGAAGCGGAGGAGAGCTGCAGCCGTCTGACAAAGGAAGTCGAGACGCTGAGCGAACAGTACGGAGCGGATGCCAGGGGGCTGGAAGACCTGGAAAAAAGACACAGCCTCTTTAAACAGCTTGAATCGGAACGCAGACGGACGCAGAAAGAGGCCGATCAATTTGAAAAATTGCAGCGTGTCTTTCGCGGCAATGCATTCGTCGAATTCGTGGCAGAAGAGCAGCTGCAGCAGGTCTGCCTGGCTGCTTCAAAACGGCTGGCCGATCTGACGCGCGGCCGCTATGCACTTGAGGTTGATGAATCGGGAGGATTCCGCATCCGGGATGACGGTAATGGCGGCATCCGGCGGCCGGTCTCCTCGCTTTCGGGAGGCGAGACGTTTCTGACATCGCTCGCTCTTGCCTTATCGCTGTCGGAACAGATTCAGCTGCGCGGCAATGTGCCCCTGCAATTCTTCTTCCTCGACGAAGGCTTCGGAACGCTCGACCCTGATCTTCTGGATACAGTCGTAACGGCGCTCGAAAAACTGCACATGCGGCGGTTATCGATCGGCGTAATCAGCCACGTACCCGAAATGAGGGAACGGCTGCCGAGAAGGCTGATTGTCGAACCGGCACAGCCTTCGGGACGCGGAAGCCGTGTCAGAATGGAGGTTCTGTGACAGAAAGCCCGGTAAATCCAGGTTCTTCCGCATGAATCCATGCGGCGGTCCCTTTTGCCGGATTTTTTTATGTGAGAATTCTTTCTTTAAGCTCGGATATGAATATCTGAAAAAGGCAGGCCCCTCTCTTGCTTACGGCATAGGAGCAATCATGATCAAGCGATGCCATAATCGCGTAAGACGGACTGGAACTTCTTGCTTACAGCATAGGAGCGATCATTCGATCACATCGGGCGATCCGTGTTTCTTTCAGAGTGATCGGCACCGGACAGACGATATCGGAGTTTTGAAACGGTTATTGTTAAGAAGCGATCTTTGCTGGAGAATCTGGAGAAGACGATACGCTGAGGAGTTTCGTCTTTTTTGTTTGCTTTCAGCAATAGCCGCTGTATATTTCCAGAGCCAAGCCTCCTCTCTGAAACGAGGATCGTTGCGCCTAAATAGGATATGTCGACCGAAAAGAAAGCCGCGACCGATAACCGGTGCATGTCGACCGAAAAGAGAGCCGCCGCGACCGATAACCGGTGCATGTCGACCGAAAAGAGAGCCGCCGCGACCGATACCCCGTGCATGTCGACCGAAAAAAAGGCTGCTGCGACCGATACCCCGTGCGTCGACCGAAAAAAGAGCCGTTCCGACCGATAACTGGTGCATGTCGACCGAAAAGAGAGCCGCCGCGACCGATAACTCGTGCATGTCGACCGAAAAGAGAGCCACCGCGACCGATAACCGGTGCATGTCGACCGAAAAGAGAGCCGTTCCGACCGATAACCGGTGCATGTCGACCGAAAAGAGAGCCGCCGCGACCGATCCCCCGTGCATCCCGACCGAAAAAAAGGCTGCTGCGACCGATACCCCGTGCGTCGACCGAAAAGAGAGCCGTTCCGACCGATAACTGGTGCATGTCGACCGAAAAAGAGAGCCACGACCGATCCCCCGTGCACACCACCGAAAAGAGAGCCGCTGCGACCGATAACCGGTGCACGCCGACCGAAAAAGAGAGCCGCCGCGACCGATACCCCGTGCACACCGACCGAAAAAAAGGCTGCTGCGACCGATCCCCCGTGCATCCCGACCGATAAATCTCCTGGAACAGGATCATTTTGCATTTCGGCTTGCCCTCGGTCTGGTTCGACGTGGTTTCACGGTGTTTCGGCTCGACTGCTCAACTTCGGCTCGACTTTCTGACGATTTGGCGCGACTTTTTCATGATTGAGTGCGGCTCTCCTTGTTCGGATCGACTTTCGGGCATTTCGGTGCGCTCTAGGTCCCCGATTGGCGCGGCTTCGAAATTCAGCGTTGATTCATTTTTCAGAGAAGCCTGTCGGGGCCCGCATCGCAGTTATTCGTCTTCCAGAGGAGCAGATAACGCATTCATGCTTCGTTTCGGCTAGACGAGGTGGGAGATACTTAGTTTTATAAATTTTTACTCTTTGTTTGTCTTTTATTTACATATTTATGGTATGATTAGTTATACAAATTATACTAAACATACAAAGAGGAGTAAAAGATGGCAAATCCGAAGGGCAAGTATATTTGGACGGCAAAAGTTGGAGAAAAAGGACAGATTGTGATTCCAAAAGAAGCTCGCGATATTTTCCAGATTAAACCTGGAGATACGCTGCTTTTATTGGGCGATGAGGCGCGAGGCATTGCGATTGTAAAAAATGACGACTACATGAATTTTGCAAGGGCGATATTTGATGCACAGAAGCGAGGGGAGGATGATAGAAAATGATCGCTATCCAAACGATCAATTTGACTAAAAAATATAAAGGAAAAAAGGCGGTTGATCGGCTCAATCTGTCGATCGGGCAGGGCGAACTGTTTTCCCTGCTCGGCGTGAACGGCGCAGGGAAAACAACGACGATCAAAATGCTTTCCTGCCTTTGCAGGCCGACGGACGGCGACGCTGTGCTGCTCGGCAACAGCATCCTCACGAATCCGGCTGCGATCAAGCAGAAAATAAATATTTCACCGCAGGAAACAGCGGTCGCGCCGAATTTAACCGTGAAAGAAAATCTGGAGACGATCGCGGGACTTTACGGAAGCGGCGGAAAGAGAGCGGCGGAAACGGCGAAGAAAATGATTGAATATTTCGGACTTTCCGAGATTGCGAAGAGCAAAGCAAAAACTTTATCGGGCGGCTGGCAGAGGAGGCTCAGTATTGCCATGGCACTCATTTCAAATCCGCAGATTCTTTTCCTCGACGAGCCGACGCTCGGACTGGATGTTCTTGCCAGGCGCAGTCTCTGGAGCATCATCGAAAAAATGAAAGGCAAGGTTACCGTTATTCTGACGACCCATTATCTTGAAGAGGCGGAGGCACTTTCCGACAGAATCGCCATCATGGCAAAGGGCCGGTTAAAAGCAGTCGGAAGGGCAAAGGAGCTGATGTCGAAGACAAAAAAGGAAAACTTTGAAGATGCGTTTATTGCACTGGCATCGGAAAACGAGGTTTCATGATGAAAATGCTGGCCTTTACTTCGCGCAATCGTAAAGAAATTCTCAGAGACCCGTTAAATCTGGCTTTCGGCATCGGTTTTCCGCTGGTCCTGCTCGTTCTGTTGTCCGCCATCCAGGCTAACGTTCCGGTCGATTTGTTTAAAATTGAAAAGCTGGCTCCGGGTATCGCCGTTTTTGGGCTTTCCTTTATTTCACTCTTTTCCGGAATGTTGATCGCCAAGGATCGAAGCACCTCATTTCTGATCAGGCTGTTCGCTTCGCCGCTTTCCGCATCCGATTTTATACTCGGTTATACCATACCGCTTTTACCCATGGCGATCGTGCAAATCATCATCTGTTTTATTGCTTCCCTTTTCCTTGGATTGTCCGCAACTCTTAATCTATTGCTTGCACTCATTGTACTTATTCCTGCCGCCGTCTTTTTTATCGCGGTCGGACTGCTGGCCGGAAGCCTGCTTACGGACAAACAGGTCGGCGGCGTCTGCGGCGCATTGCTGACCAATCTGGTCGCGTGGCTGAGTGGAACATGGTTTGACCTGAATCTGGTCGGCGGCACATTCAAAACCGTTGCGGATCTATTGCCGTTTGTCCACGCGGTAGAAGCTGCACGGTCGGCAGTTGCCGGAAACTACGCGTCGATTTTTCCCGACCTCTGGTGGGTTATTGCTTACGCAGCGGCTTTTCTTTCTCTCGCAATAGTTGTTTTTAATAAAAAGATGCACAGCGACACGCAATAAAATAAATGTGCTCAATGATCGCGTTTTTGGCTGTATTGTGCCAGCCGATAACGCGATTTTCACGCATCCGCCTGCAGAATGTTTTTTGAAAAATCTGAGCTGTTTGATTCGCAATCTTCTATTTGCTTATGGTAGCGTTTAAGAGTTACGTTAACCCGGTATGGATTTACAATCTTTTACAATTTATTTACAGTCGCTTTACTGAGAATCTTTATCCTATAAATATCCGTGATTTTAACGGATCGCTTTATAAACTACGCCGAAAGTCTTACAGGCCGGTACACCTGCAGATTGTTCCGCAACCATACGGCCTGAGGCTAGTATAGAAACAGAAAGGGGGAGTAACGGAAGAAAGGATCGATTACATAATACAGGGTCCTGAAAAATGTATGCAGATTGAATCAAAAAATTTAGTGGAGTGGATTCAGTGAAAAAAATAATTTCTTTTTCAATGCACAACAAACTGGCCGTCTGGCTGCTCACACTGATGGTGATTATCGGCGGAATCTATGCCGGCATGAATATGAAAATGGAGACGATGCCGAATTTCAATATTCCGGTCGTCAGCGTCTCGACGATCTACTCGGGAGCGACGCCTGACGAAGTCGACAGCAGCATTACCCAGCCGATTGAGCAGAAGCTTCAAACGCTTCCGGGCGTCCAGAATGTCAGCTCCACATCGGCGACAGGCATGTCCTCCATTACTGTCGAATATGACTACAACCAGGATATGAATCAGGCCGTCAATGATATTAAAGGAGTTGTCGATCAGCTCTCGCTGCCCGCTCAGGCACAGAAACCCGATGTCATGAAAATCAGCATGAACGCGATGCCGGTATACAGCCTGAGCATTACCGGGAAAGGGCAGTCGCTGGGCCAGCTGACCGATAAAGTGCAAAATGATCTGCTCCCCGCTGTTGAGAGCGTGAGCGGCGTTTCCTCCGTCACACTTTCCGGACAGCAGACTGAAGACGTTCAGATCTCTTTCAATGCGGCCCAGTTGAAAAAATACGGACTCAATCAAAGTACGGTCGTCAGCCTGATTCAGGGGGACAACCTGTCAACACCGCTCGGGCTGTATACGATCGGCAAAAGCCAGAAATCGGTCGTTGTCAGCGGCAATATTCAGTCGGTGAATGATTTGAAAAATATTAGGATCCCGGTCGTTTCCCAGGGTGCAGCCTCTTCTCAGGGGATGACGGGAAGTTCCGGGCAGACCGGTACGGGAGCCGCTGCAGGATCTGCAGCGATGCAGGGAACCGGGACCCAGTCGGGAGCAGCGGGCTCACAGAGCGGCAGCCGTTCACTTGCTGCAGCCGCGGGACAAGGTGCGGCGGTTCAAATGAGCCAGCTGCCGACCGTCCGCCTTTCGGACGTAGCCGATGTCACCTACGAGCAGAAAGCGGAATCCATCTCGCGGACGAACGGAAAACAGTCAATCGGTTTGTCGGTCGTCAAAGGACAGGATGCAAATACGGTGGATGTCGTCAACGGCGTCAAGGCGCAGATCGCCAAGTTTGAAAAGAATAATTCCGGCGTTCAGGCCGTCTCTATGTATGATCAGGGGCAGCCGATCCAGCAATCGGTCAGCACAATGCTTGAGAAAGCGATTTTCGGTGCCATCTTTGCGATGCTTGTCATTCTGCTCTTTCTGAGAAATATAAGGACAACCTTGATTTCCGTTGTCTCGATTCCCCTTTCGCTGCTCATCGCTCTGCTTGTGCTCAAGCAGCTGAACGTGACACTTAATGTCATGACACTCGGAGCGATGACGATTGCCATCGGGCGTGTCGTCGATGATTCCATTGTCGTGATTGAAAATATTTATCGACGAATGTCGCTGTCGACAGAAAAACTGAGAGGCAGGGAACTGATCAGAGAAGCGGCATACGAAATGTTCATCCCGATTATGTCGTCGACAATCGTGACCATTGCCGTTTTCCTGCCGATGGCCATGGTCAGCGGGGTGATCGGGCAGATCTTTCTGCCTTTTGCCCTGACTATCGTTTTTTCCCTGCTTGCTTCGCTGCTTGTCGCGATCACCGTGGTGCCGATGCTGTCGGACAGTATGTTTCACAAAGGCCTGAAAAAGAAGACGCACAGCGAAGACAATCCGGGCAGGCTGGCATCCTTTTACCGCCGGCTCCTGAACGGTGCGCTCAATCATAAAATCATCGTCTTTGGTTCGGCGATTGTCATTTTTGTTGCCAGCCTGTTTCTCATTCCGCATATCGGTTCCAGCTTCCTGCCGAACGATACACAGAAACAGATGATCATCACTTATAATCCCGATCCGGGCCAGACCGCTGCCGATACGGAAAAAGTGGCCCGTCAGGCCGAAAAATATTTGCAGTCCGACAAGAACATGACAAAAATGCAGTACTCGATCGGCGGTTCCAGTTCGACTGCCATGTTCCAGTCTTCGGCTAATCAGGCCCTCTTCTTTGTCTCTTACAAAGACAGCACACCTGATTTTACAAAGCTTCAGGACAAAACAATCAAGAACCTGAAAAAGGTCTCGAACCGGGGAGACTGGCAGCTGCAGGACTTCGGTTCCGGCAGTTCCAGTTCGAACACACTGACCCTGTATGTGTACGGAAACTCGATGAGCGATCTTCGCCCCGTAGTCAATCATCTGGTCGATCTTGTTGCCGGAGACGGCAATTTTTCTCAGGCCGGATCGAGCCTTTCCAAATCCTATGATCAATACACGATTGCCGCGGACCAGGGAAAACTGGGACAGTACGGCGTTTCCGCGGGCCAGATTGCCCAGGCGCTGATGCAGTCGAGCAGCATGTCGAATAATCAGTCGCTGACAACGATCAAACGGCCGTCCGGCAGCGACCTGAATGTTTATCTGAAAACCGACAGCGATTCCGGCATCGGCAACATCGGCGATCTGACCCGTCAGACAGTTGCATCCGCCACCGGCAGCCAAGTGAAGATAAGCGATATTGCCGGGGTTCAGAAAGGATCGTCGCCGCAGTCGATCACAAAACGCAACGGCAAATTTTATGCCCAGGTTACGGCGAACGTCACGGCGAAGAATGTATCGGGGGTAACGGCGGATCTGAAAAAGAAGATTGATAAAATAAAGCTTCCGAGCGGGACGAGTGTTTCATTCTCCGGTGTCACACAACAAATGAGTGATTCGTTCAGCCAGCTCGGTATGGCGATGCTCGCGGCGATCGTCATCGTTTATTTTGTCCTTGTCGTGACCTTTGGCGGCGGCCTGGCGCCGCTTGCCATCCTGTTTTCACTTCCGTTTGCCATTATCGGCAGCCTGGTTGCCCTGCTGATCAGCGGTGACACGATCAATGTGTCGGCGATGATCGGCGCGCTGATGCTGATCGGCATCGTCATCACAAATGCGGTCGTGCTGATCCATCGGGTCATCCATAAAGAAAAAGAAGGGCTTGGAACGAGGGAGGCCCTTCTCGAGGCTGCCGGAACGAGAATCCGGCCGATTCTGATGACGGCGATCGCGACGATCTGCGCACTTCTCCCGCTGGCATTCGGCATGGAAGGCAGCGGCGGCCTGATTTCGAAAGACCTGGCTGTCACGGTCATCGGCGGGATAACCAGTTCGACGATTCTGACGCTGGTCATCGTCCCGATTGTCTATGAAACCTTGATGAAATTGCGCGGCGGGAGGAAAAGCAGAAGAGAGGAAAGCGCCGAATAGTCGAGGATAAACCGAAGCCGTTTGAAAGGCCCCGGTCTGCCGAAAGATCCATTTTTATAAAATTAAAAAGGAGCGTCTCATCGGTCGATCTTTCGACTCTGAGACGCTCCTTGCCGTTTTTATGATGACGCTCCGCTTTGATCGGAAATTTTGCGCTGCAGCCGCTGATTAGATCCTTTCAGCTTCTGATCCAGCTTTTCAAGGGCAGCCTGAACGGCGGTCCGGTCCTTATTCTGTACGGCGGATTTCAGCTCTCTGAAAACGCCGTGCCTTCCGGCCTGTTTTCCGTGGAGCGCGGCCAGTTCTTTTTGAGCCTGCTTTTTGGAAATTTTTCCTTCTTCAAACCGTTTCTGAATGCTCTCGATCTTCTGCTTATCTGCCTGATCGAAGCTTTTTCTCTTCTTTTGGCATTCATTTTTTTGTTTCTGATAGGCGGGCGTTTTTTTCCATTCATTTAATAGCTGTTCGTGGACGGCCAGATCTTTCTTCAGCCTCGTCTTCAGATCGGGGGAAGCGTACTCGTCAATGACCTGATTCAGCCATTTTTGCCGATCCGATTTAAGGTGGGCAGCGTTGCCGTGCGGCACCGGCGGCGGATATTCGGCCGCGTGGGCTGCCGAAGGGATCAAAATGGAGGCGGCCAGGCACGGTGCAATGAAAAATAAAGAGAGACGTTTCATTCAAAGACCTCCTGCTTGCATTCTGAATTTGTGAAACAGCATCACTCTATTTACAGCTTTGACGGAAACGCGATAAAATATCCCTTTAAGGGAAGTATTCCTTATTGAAGCAGCCCGGAATTTCGTTTGAGCATTTTCCGGCAATGTGGTAATTTTGTAAGTGATAAAAATGGAAATTTAATTGTTTTTAAATACCGATTGTGGAAAACGGACGATGACTGATCAATCTGATTTTCGTCAAAAATAATTCGAAAAGGTAATCGAGAAGGGAGGTTGGCATGGCTGTCTATCATGAAATCAAGGTGCTCGCTATTGTTACGATCGGTGCGTTTCTCAACGCCGCTTCGCTGAACCTGTTTTTGATTCCGGCTAAAGTCCTCTCGGGAGGCGTAACGGGTATTGCCCAGTTGATTTCCGCGCTGCTTCAGCCGACAGCGGTCCATATCAGTACCGGGCTTTTGCTTCTGCTGCTGAATATTCCAGTTGCCTGGGTCGGGTGGATTAAGGTTGGGCATCGCTTTACACTGTACAGTATAGTCAGCGTTGCGCTGACGACTTTTTTCATGGCTCTGATTCCGCTGTATCCGCTGACCGGCGATATTTTGCTGAATGCGGTCTTCGGGGGCGTGGTTCAGGCAACCGGTGTCGGCCTGACACTCAAATTCGGCGCTTCAACCGGCGGAATGGATATCATCGCGATGATTCTGTCGCGTGCGAAGGACCGTCCGATCGGAGTGTATATGTTTGCGCTCAACGCGTTGATTATTCTGTCGGCGGGATTCTTTTTCGGCTGGCGCAGAGCACTCTATACCCTCCTCCAGTTATATGTGAGCAGCCGGGTGGTCGACGCGATCCATACGAGATATGTCAAGCTGACCGCATGGATTGTGACAAATAAAGGCAAAGAAGTACAGAAGGCGATTTATTCCGCGCTTGAGCGCGGCATCACACGCATTCCGGCGAAAGGGGGCTTCACTAATCAGGATAAAGAAGTCCTGATGATTGTGATCACGCGTTATGAGCTTTATGATTTGAAGCGTGTCGTCCGCTTTGCCGATCCGCTTGCTTTTACCAATGTCGTTGAAACGACGGCGGTATTCGGCCTGTTCAGGAAAGATAAATAGACGGGGCTGCTTTTAGAAAATCTGCGAAGGCGCGGGCCGCTTAGGAGACCGCCGGGATGGATTGCTATGATTCACCGCACCGGAAGAATTGAAAACATGACTGTCTTTAACAGAAAAAGAAGTCAATTTAATTGCTCCGGAATGCAGTGTGCCGGATAATGAAAGGGGATTCATGATTTTATAAGCTATTTTCAGGGGAGGACTATAAATTGTCAGACAATGATTTTAACATGTTGAACTACATTGACGGTGAATGGGCCGGCAGGGATCTGTCGAAAATTGAGGTAACGAATCCGGCGACCGGCGAAGTGATCGGCACGGTTCCTTCTGCCGGCAGGGAAGAAGCAGAGCGGGCCATCGATGCGGCAAGCGCGGCTTTTCCCGGATGGTCGCACCTGACGGCAAGCAGCCGAGGCGATCTGCTGATGAAGGTGTACAATCTCATCATTGAGCACAAAGAAGAGCTGGCGCGGCTGATGACGATTGAAAACGGAAAGCCGCTCAGAGAATCAAGAGGAGAGGCTGTCTATGCCGCATCATTTCTGAAGTGGTTCGCGGAAGAAGGAAGGCGTGTCTATGGCCGGACTGTTCCCGGTGCGGCTGCGAATCAGCGGATTAAAGTGATCAAGCAGCCGGTCGGCGTCGTTGCGGCGATTACTCCCTGGAACTTTCCGGCGGCTATGATCACGCGCAAGATGGCTCCTGCGCTGGCAGCGGGCTGTACTTTTATTGTCAGGCCGCCGCGCCAGACACCGCTGACAGCCCTGAAAATAGCGGAATACTGCGAGCAGGCAGGCATCCCGAAGGGCGTATTCAATGTCATCTGCGGCGCGCCCGGCCCGATCACCGAGGCGTTCATGGCCCGCCATGAAGTGCGCAAAATCACCTTTACCGGTTCAACGGAGGTCGGGCGCCGTCTGTTGAAGGCATCGGCCGAGCAGATTAAGAAAGTCTCCATGGAACTGGGCGGGCACGCACCGCTGATTGTCTGTGACGATGCCGATCTGGATGTCGCCGTTGCACAGGCGATCGCGAGCAAGTTTCGCAACAGCGGCCAGACATGTGTATGTGCCAACAGGATTTTTGTCCAGTCGGCAGTTTATGACGCCTTTGCAGAGAAATATGTCGCTGCCGTCCGGTCGACGCTGAAAGTCGGCAACGGTTTGAATGAAGACGTCAATTTTGGTCCGCTGATTGACGGCAAGGCCTATGAAAAAGTAACGGGACAGGTAAAGGATGCACTGGAAAAAGGTGCCGAACTGCTGACCGGCGGCAGGGGAACTGCGGAGCACGGCGCCTATTTCTATCAGCCGACCGTTCTGAAAAATGCGAATCAGGACATGGAGATCATGCATACAGAAACATTCGGTCCGGTTGCCCCGATCCAGAAGTTCGAAACGATCGACGAGGCGATCAGACTGGCCAATGACACGCCTTACGGACTTGCCGCCTATTTCTTTACGAAAGATGTTGGACGGGGCACCCGGCTTTCCGAGGAACTGGAATACGGCATCGTCGGCTGGAACGACGGCCTGCCGTCGACAGCCGAGGCGCCGTTCGGCGGCGTCAAACAAAGCGGGCTTGGCCGCGAGGGCGGATCCGAGGGTATTGAAGAGTATCTGGAGCATAAATATATTTCGCTGAGAATTTGAGGCGGAACCGTTCCGGATTGACAGAAGAGCCGCCCGGAAACCGGAGAGGGATCGCCCGGCAAACAATCTTTTCGCTGAAAAATTCGGATCAAATAGACGGGAAATCGGCAGTTTCACAGCCGGTTTCCCGTTTTTGATCTCGGCGCACCGTTAATTTTTCTTTGTCAGCGCCTGTTTTAATTTTTCATTGTTGTAATAGCGCATGACATGGTCGACGTAGTAGGGGTCCCCGTAGCTTCCCCAGCCCAGCTCCTTTGCTTTCCGCTCGGAAAATTTCACGGCAAGCGCACCAGTGAATCTGCCGCCGTGCTGCCTGACATAGTCGGTAAATCCGATCCCGAAGTTGTAACTCTGCAGGGCCAGGCGGACATTGCCTCCGGATCGTTCCATCACTTTTTTAAAATAGCTTGTTCCCGCTTTGATGCTTGCCTCCGGACTGTTAATCGTGTTTCTCGGAAGGCCCAGGCTTTCCGAGGCCTGCATGATGTCGGGCGATTTTCCTTTTGATTCCTGCATCGCCAAAGCCATCAACAAGTCTGTGTACTGTCCGATTCCGTTTGCTTCAGCATATTTCTGAAAAAGCGGCCGGTAGCTTTCAATCGTGGGGCTGATAACCCGGTTATCATTCAAGAAAGGAACGTGATCGGCCTGGGGACTGTATATACTGGAAATAATAAAAAGCAGCAAATAAGAAACGCCGATCACGGAAAGCAGGGAGAACAGCAGGATTATAAATTTTTTCATGCCAACATCCCTCTGCGCAAAAGTGAAGATTCTTGCTTATTACATTATAGCATTCATCGGCCGGTCGCTTTTTCAGTCCGTTATGACTATTAAACTTTGTTGACAAAAAGTTCCTGACCGGTCCCGGGCGGACTGCCGTTCTGCCATCGGCCGATTTTTCCGATTTTCCGGGCATCATCAGCAGAGTCCCCGCTCGTTTAACAAAATAAAGAACATCTCTTCGGCTCATTGTCATACTGTGCCGCCAATGAATGATTCGCCGCTTCCCGAGGCTGTCTGTCTCTTGAAAAACGGATAGCATTTCGTTTCCATGATGATAAACTTCAGCCACGACCGATAAATGGAGAGTGTATGATAGTTTGTGTAAATGGAGAATCAGCTTATAAGCTGATTCTTTGAGACCATAAAAAAGGAAGGATA
>NZ_JAUUBW010000019.1:0-66677 GCF_036598985.1 Sporolactobacillus sp. KGMB 08714 | reverse complement strand
AAGAACCGGAGAGAAATTTTTTTACAAATTTTCTCTCCGGTTCTTGAGTTTTAACAGGGCTTTTGAGACAGCCTCTTAATAGTTCATAGTATGCTCAAAGGTTCAGACTTTGATGCCCTTTTTACGCGCCCTGCTGATCTCAAGATCTCTGAGATCGGCCCGCTTTATTTTACCGGATACACTTTTCGGCAGATCGGCGACGAATTCAATTTCCCGCGGATATTTGTACGGAGACGTCTCATTCTTGACAAATACTTTCAGCTTTCTTGCCAGAGAGTTGCTTCCGGCGTAACTTTCTTTCAAAACGACAAACGCTTTGACAATATTTCCGCGGACCGGGTGAGGACTCGCAACCACGGCACAATCCTTAACTGCAGGATGCTTCAGCAGCGCGTCTTCAACTTCGGCCGGACCGATCGTAAATCCGGAACTGATAATAACATCGTCGCGCCGGCCGTGAAACCAGAAGTAGTTGTCTTTATCTCTGGAAGCCCGGTCGCCGGTCAGAAAATAGTCGCCGATCACGGCAGCCTGATAGCGATCCGGCTGATGATAGTAAGTCTTCAGCAAAGCGGGAAAATCACGGCGGACGGCAATGTTCCCGATGACCCCGTCGGGAACCGGATGGCCGTCCTCATCGACAATCGTGATAACATCATCGAAAAGCGGCTGACCCATGGAGCCGAGGCGAAGTTCGGTATCGACCGTTGTCCCGATCAGCAGCGTGCTCTCTGTCTGTCCGTAACCGTCTTTCAACTCAAGCCCGAACGTCTTTTTAAACGTATCGATGGCTCCGCTGTTCAGCGCTTCGCCTGCCGAGCAAGCGGTGTGCAGATGAGAAAGATCATAGCTGCCGAGATGATCCACTTTGGCCATCAGGCGGTATTCCGTCGGCGTGCAGAGGAGTACATTGACTTTATAGTCCTGAAGCAGCTCAAGCTGTTTCGCGGGATGGAAGCGTCCTTCATAAACGATTCCAGTAACGCCCATCCCGAGGACAGAAAGGAAGGGGCTCCAGATCCACATCTGCCATCCGGGCCCTGCCGTTGCCCAGACAATATCATCTTCGTGAATATTGAGCCAGCGGCGTGGCGCGATTCTTAAATGGGCATATGCCCAGCCATGATCATGCACAACACCTTTAGGGGTGCCCGCCGTTCCGGATGTATAGGTCAGAAAAGCGATGTCGTCTCTGCGCGTGGCGACCGTTGTAAAATCTGCGGAGGCACCGGCCATCAGTTTATCCATCGACAGCCAGCCGTCGGCCGTGCTTTCGACGGAAATTTTATACTGCAGGGACGGCATGGGTTCCTTGACCTGTTCAATCTGATCGATGTAGTCGCGATAGGCAATGATTGCTTTCGCTCCTCCCTGATTGATGCGGAAGGCAATATCTCCCGCGTGCAGCATTTCCGAACCGGGAATAACGGCGATTCCGGCGCGGAGCGCACCCAGATAGATGACATAGGTGTCAATAATTTTGGGAACCATCATCATGACCCGGTCTCCCTTTTTAATCCCCAGGCCGGTCAAAACATTGGCAAAGCGTTTCCCTTTTTCAATCAGTTCATGATACGTTACCGATCTTTTCTCGCCTGTTTCACCTTCCCAGCGCAGAGCAATTTTATCCGAATCATAACGATCGATCTCACTTGTCAGATTATAAACTTCCGGAGCAATCAAATCATTCAGTTCCATAGATACGGCACACCTCTCCTTTAATCAACGGTCATTTTATCAAACGGATGAATCCGGTTGAAGAGCGAAGATCACTTTATATAACTTATACAACCAAATGTTAATACCAGGTGCTAAAAAATGCAACTCTTTTTTATAATTTAATTTTTTAATTTTTTGATATAGGTACTCAATGCGTCGGCAAATGCTTTTGAACTGCGGTCTACTTCCGCAAGCGTATTATCGACGCCGCCCACTTCGATGAGCAGAGCATTTTTCGACAGATCCTGATTGTACACCCCGTCCCCGGAATATTTGGTCTTGCCGATGATGCCGAGCACGAGTCCCGGATAATGTTGATCCAGCAGATTTTTGATCTGCCTGGCCAGATAAAGATTGGCCGAGTAGTTCGGATTGTCTTCACCGATTATGAAACTGATGCGCGCGTAGGAAACGTGATTCAGCGTCATCGTTGTGATTGATCCGGCGGATGAATCTCGATGAATATCGATCAGATAGGTCATGCCCGGATTCTGCTTCATAGCGGCCTCGGCAATGATTCTCGAGTATTGGTAAGCCTCATTATAATTCCAGCCCCGCTGCCGGAGCATGACATTTTTGTTGCTCGTATCATGGACAGAGCCGATCCCGTTCGCGGCTAACTCCTGATCGATCACCGTACCGTCATGGATGACGTCCAGACTCGGATCGGCGCTGACGGCACTCGAAGCATTGCTCTGGCCGGTAAGCGCCGGTTTGTAGGATTCCCAGCTGTGTGAATGGTAGAGATAAACCGTTTTTTTTATCTGATTGGCCTTAGGCTGCTGTTCCGTCTGCTTCTTCGCCGGCACAGACGTTTTCGGAGCCGGCAGATTCATCTGCGGAGGGGGAGGCGAGTCCTGGGGCAGATTCGTATAATTGAGTCCTTTCCCGGCGCTGAATATCTTTGTATTATAAGTCGTAAATCCCGGAAGCTCCGAACCGAACAGGCTGCGAATATCGTCGAAACGAAGCGTCGTCATCGCTTCCAGTATGAGGGGATAAATACTCCTCGGACGATCGTTGGCCGGGATGGCATGGCTGAATAAAGCGTTCTCATTGCCGAATGTTTCCGGAAGCAGAATTTCCGCCGGCAAATCAATATTTTGCAGGGCGTCATCGATGAAAGCGATTTTTACCTGCCCGGCGATCATCAAAACTGTCAGCCCATAGACCAGGACAAGAAGAAGAAGATAACGAGAGAAGAGTCCGTGAAAGAGTGATCGATGTTTTTGCTGCGTGATTTGTTTCAAGCTTGTCCCTCCCAATCATCAGGTGTGCGTGTGCTGTCTCTTACACTCTATGATCGGGAAGCAGAAAGATAGACTTCATTTGCTATTTTTGCTCTTTGAAACATCAACGGGAAACCGCGACGGAAGCGCATCCGTGAAGTGAAAATCATTCACGGGACAGTTAATGAAGAATAATTTACAATAAATTTACATAAATGCCCTTGATCGAATGTCTGTTTCGTCTGATACTTGTTAATGTATTTTTTTGTACATTTGTCAGGATTGTAGGGGGATCGACATGGATCACGAACGATTGAAAAACTTGCGATGGAGTAATCTAAGGATCGGCCAGAAGTACCTTATGAATCTTGGTGTTATCTTGATTTTGACGTTTGCTGCGGTTGTGCTCTCGGCGGCACTGCTCATCTTTTCGCTTGACAAGGTCGACAGCGCCGGGGCGGAGGGGAATCGCGTCGTGCAGATTACGGAGATCGGCTCGTTATTTCTTTCGAAAGACACCCGGGTGGTCGATTATCTTCTGAATCCCGGCGATGCGGCGGTCAATGCCTATTCTAAGGACCAGATGAAGCTGACGCAGGCGGAAAAAAAGATTGAGCCTTATATGAAGACACCGGAGCAAGTGAAAATTTTCTCACAAATCATGAGAAATGACTCAATGACCTACAACAATTTTCAAAATGAGTTTGTCCCTGCCGTACTGATGCAGGATATGAATAAAGCGAAGCAGTTGCGCAGCGAGCAAAACAAGATCCAGGACAATACATTGAATCTGCTTCAGCAGCTGCGCGCTTCCCTTGTCAAGCAGCAGCAGTCCGCAGTAGCGAATGCCCAGACACAGATCAAATGGGCCATCGGATTTCTTGTCTCAAGTCTCGCTCTTTCGATCCTGATCGGCGGAGCGGTTACTTTGATTATTGAGCGCAGGCTCAGACAATCGTTCGATCATGTGGTGAACATGACCGATCGGATTGCTGCGGGCGACTTAAGAGAATCCGATAAAAACGTTTCCGGAAAAGACGAACTCGGCTTAATTGCCGGATCCATCGCGAAAATGAAAGCGAATCTGCTGACGATGACCGAGTCAATAGCCCATCTCTCTGAAACGACGAAGAATAACAGCAATCGACTGATCCATTCGGCTTATAAAGTGTCACAGAGCAGCAAGGATGTCAAGCATACGATGTCGGAGCTGTCCTCAGGCATAGAGGGCCAGGCTGAGAACACTTCCCGGATTTCGGACATGACGCGCGATTTTATGAAAGATCTGGCGGCCGAAGTATCACGGGCAGTGTCCATATATGATCTGTCTCTTTCGGCCGTAGAAGTGACGAAAAAAGGAAAAACATCGATCGACGAATCAATCAAAAATATGAATAGCATAGACGGCAGTGTCCAAAACTGTTTAGCCAAAATGAATCACCTTGAAGAACGGATGAAAAATATCTCCAAATTGATCGGTTTAATTGAAGAGATCGCAGGACAGACCAATCTTCTCGCCCTTAACGCTTCGATTGAATCGGCCAGGGCAGGGAAAGACGGAAAGGGCTTTTCGGTGATTGCCGAATCGATCCGCAGGCTTTCCAATCAGACTTCCGCGTCGGCCAAGGAAATCTCAGGTATGATGAACGGCATTCGGACGGATTCCTCAGAAGTCAATGAGGCCCTTAATATGAGTTATGAAAAAGTGGAAAGGGGCTCGGAACAGATCGATACGACCGGCCGGCAGTTCACCCGGATTGACGAGCAGATGCAGACAATCGGCAAAAAAATGCAGATCATGTCTACACGCCTGCGGAAGGTCAGCGAGATCGGCGTGAATATGAGGCAATCCATTGAAGCGATCGCCGCCGTTTCCGAGGAATCGGCAGCCAGTGTCGGCGAAGTTTCTCTGTCAATGGACGGGGTTAACGAAACGATGACAAGCTTCCGCAAGGACGCGGAAACGATGGGCGAGGCCGCACAGCAGCTCGATAAACTGATTAAACGCTTTAAAATTTAAACGGCGGCAAACGGCCGCTTCCGGCGCGGACAGACAGATCGGCCCCGAATCTGCAAGGACATTTCAGGTCAGCTTTTTGACCGGGAGATGTCCTTTTTTGATAGGTCCCCGCGGCGGACCTTTTTGAATCAATAACCAGAACGTCGGACGGCAGATATCCGTTGCCATACACCATCTGTGCATGCAAAGCCGGTATGGCAGCAAAATGAACGGAACGGGCTCCGGCACCGGCGAACGGGCCGGCGGCACGGCTTTGTACAAGTCATGAGGAACAATTTGTAGACAGCGGGATCCTTTGCTTACATAATGTAATAAGATGAATTTTATTTAGAAAAAGGGGCGCGCTTTGATGGCATTTCACAATTATCCGAACACATTCGCAAGCGAAGTTTATTTATTCGTCAACAATCTGGAACGTTCACTTGAATTTTACCAAAAGATACTCGGGCTCCGCGTACTCAAAAAGGAACAGCGAAGGGCTGTCTTTACCGCAAACGGCACAGATCCGCTCGTCACCGTTGAACAGCCGATTCCGGTGATCCCGGGAAACCCAAGAAAAGCAGGGCTCTATCATGTGGCCCTTTTGCTGCCTTCCCGGGCGGATCTGGCGCTCATTCTGGCCCATCTGCTCAAGGAAGGCTATCCGCTTCAGGGAGGAGCCGATCACGCGGTCAGTGAAGCCGTTTATCTGGCAGATCCGGACGGGAACGGGATCGAACTTTATCATGATCGTCCGGCCGCACAATGGAAATGGAACGACGGCAAAGTTTTTATGACCACCGAGGCACTCGATGAACAGATCCTTAATGAATCGGGCGGCAAAGAGTGGGAAGGGATGCCCGAGCAAACCATCATCGGCCATATTCATCTGCAAGTCGCCGATCTGAAGGCATCCGAACGTTTTTACTGTCAGGGGCTGGGTTTCGATCTGGTCGCAAACTTTGGCGATCAGGCAGATTTTATTTCTACAGGGGGCTACCATCACCATATTGGTCTCAATACATGGAGAAGCAAAGGTATTCCGGCAACGGAAAGCGAAAAGACAGGCATGAGAGATTTCACACTTGCGTTTACAAGTTCTGAGGCAAGGGACGCTGCCATTGAGCGGCTGAAAGCGATGGGAGCGCCAGTAACGGAAGAAAACGGCCGGGTCATGGTCAGCGATCCGTCAAATATCCGTATCGTGCTTGGGCTGAAAAATAAATGATACAGATCAGAGAAGTAAAAGGGAGGTACAAAACAAGGTCTGTCTCCTTCCGCCGTTTTTTCTAAGGCAAAATCGATTGAATTGCGGTCATCCTTGTGGTAGTTTATAATGACAGCAGGAGAGGACAATTTCATTTAAGCACTGGGGGAGCCGGAGCGGCCGGCTGAGAGTAAGACTTACGGTCTTTGACCCCTTTTACCTGATCTGGACGATGCCAGCGGAGGGAAGTTGCACCTAAAGGAAGACTATCTTCAAGCGCGGGCGTTTTTAAGGCCCGCGTTTTTTAATTTATTTAACAGGGAAGAAAAGACAAACATCTGTGCGCAGCGGAAACCGATAACCCGCATTTTTCTGTTTCCTCCCGATCAGGTAAAAAAGATGTTCCGGTCTATTTTATTTTTTTAAGGAGGAATGAATTTTGAAACCGCTGTACAGGCTTACATTTTCTGCTCTTCTCGTCGCGATAGGCGTCATTGCCGGCAATTTGCTGTATATTCCCATAGGCGTGGCCAAAATTTTCCCCGTTCAGCATATCATTAATGTTCTGTCGGCCGTTCTTTTCGGCCCCGTTTACGCTGTCGGCACGGCTTTCGCCATCTCACTGCTGCGCAACCTGCTTGGAACAGGCTCTGTTTTTGCCTTTCCGGGAAGCATGATCGGCGCCTGCCTGGCAGGACTTTTCTATCTTTGGTTTAAAAAACCTGTTTTTGCCGCCATTGGCGAAGTCATCGGAACAGGATTGATCGGTTCGCTTGTCTCGTTTCCGATTGCCAGATTTATTCTCGGACAGAACGTAGCGGCTACTTTTTTTGTTGCACCTTTTCTGCTCGCAACAACTTTCGGCAGTCTTATCGCTTACATCCTGCTGAAAATAATGGCCGTTCATCCGGAATTTACCCGATATATGCGAGGTGACGGAAAATGAAAACGGCTTTGACGATTGCCGGATCGGATTCAAGCGGAGGGGCAGGCATTCAGGCCGATCTGAAAACCTTTTCCGCACTCGGTGTGTACGGTATGAGCGCTATTGTCAGCGTAACGGCGCAGAATACGCTGGGTGTAGATGACGTCGAGGATCTTTCGCCCGCAATAATCGGCGGGCAGATAGATGCCGTCTTCCGTGATATTCCGGTCGATGCCGTTAAAATCGGCATGGTCTCCAACAGCGCCGCAATATGCACCATTGCAGACAAGCTGAAGGAATACGGTCCGAAATACAGTGTGCTGGATCCCGTCATGGTATCTAAAAGCGGATTTGATCTATTGAAACCGGAGGCGAGAGAAACGCTGATTCAAAGGCTTTTGCCGCTTGCAACGGTTGTGACTCCGAATCTTTTCGAAACGGAGCGGCTGGTCGGCCACAAGGTGGAAACGATTGAGGACATGCAGCAGGCCGCAAAAGAGATCTTCCGGATGGGGCCTGAAAGCGTCCTCGTCAAAGGCGGCCATCTGTCGGAAGATCCGACCGATATTTTTTATGACGGTACCCGCTTTTATCCGTATACAGGCAAGCGGATAGATACAAAAAATACGCACGGCACCGGATGCACCCTATCGTCGGCGATTGCGGCCTATCTTGCCGAGGGACGGTCTCTTACAGACGCCATCCGCGAGGCCAAGACCTATATTCAGGGAGCGATTGAGCACAGCCTGTCACTCGGACACGGCCACGGACCGACGCATCACTTCTACCGCTGGTTTCCGGAAGGCTAAAGTGTTAAAAATGCCTCACATCTTGCATAGGCTTATATGAGGCCGTTCAAATTAGTCGGAGCGCGGACGATCAGAAGCCTTATGATGATGGAACGCACGATAATCGCGTCCATGCCCCGGATCACCAGCCGAGACCGAAGAGTAAGCTGACGGCAGCCATGACGACGATTCTGAAAAACGGGGCGCTTCGCGGAGAAATCCAGCCTGAGGAAACACCCCGGATCATTTCATTGCCGCTGGATTTACTGCGCCGCGAGCTGATCATGAGACGGGAACCGATATCTGACAAAACCATTGAGAAAATTGCCGATGACATTTTCCTGCCGTTTATACATGCACAGCCATAATTGTATACAAATAGGGGCAGTAGGCGGTTAATCATTTCGGGTTCCGGTACAGGTCGGTCCGCAGCCGACCCCCGATATAGAAAAACGGATGGGCGGCTGCGTCATCCGTTTTTGTCATCCCATCTGTTGGCAGCCTATCTTTTTTAATGTTCGGCCGTTGCTCACTTATAGGTCCCCGTGCATTGTCCCAGACAATATTGTTTTTTGGAAATCTTTTTATGCATAGATTTTCCGAAGCAGGTCAAAACAGATAGTGTCTTATAATCCGATAAAGGAGCAGGTTTCTATGAACATGAAAGTGCACATTCCCCGTTCTGAAGGCCTGGATAACAGTCTCGACCTGCTGTCCGAAGGTTATTTATTTATTCGCAACCGATGCCGGTATCTGCAGACTGACGTCTTTCAGACACGTTTGCTCGCCCAAAATGTAATCTGCATGACCGGAGCCGAGGCGGCTCAGCTTTTTTATGATGAAGAACGGTTTATACGAAAAGGAGCAGCGCCGAAAAGGATTCAAAAAACACTGTTCGGGGAGAACGGTGTCCAAGGCCTTGACGGAGCGGCGCACAGGCACCGCAAACTCCTTTTCATGTCTTTGATGACCCCTGGGCGGCTTAACGACATCGTCGATCTGACCTATACGCAATGGCGGAAAACGATTCAAAAATGGGAAAGCAGGGATCGGATCATTCTCTTTGACGATGTTCAGGAAATCCTGTGCCGTGTTGCCTGCGAATGGGCAGGTGTCCCATTGAAAGAAGCCGAAGCCGGCAAAAGAGCCGACGATCTAGGCAAAATGGTGGACGGTTTTGGAGCGGTAGGGCCGAGACACTGGCAGGGGAAGGAAGCCCGCAAAAGATCCGAGCAATGGATCGAAACAATGATTGAACAAATCCGGGAAGGGGAGCTGAATCCTCCGAAGGGTACTGCCGCCGATGTCATCGCCCGGCACCGTGGGCTAAACGACAAGCCGCTGGAAAGCAAAATCGCTGCGGTGGAGCTGCTTAATATCCTGAGGCCTATCGTCGCGATCGCGACGTACATCACTTTCGGCGTCCACGCTCTTTATGAACATCCCGAATGCCGGAAGAAAATGCAATCCGGGAAAGGGCCATATGTTCAGCAATTTGTCCAAGAAGTCCGGCGTTCCTACCCGTTTACTCCTTTTGTCGGAGCACGGGTGCGCCGCAATTTTACATGGAAAAACTATCAATTTGAAGAGGGAACCTTGGTACTGCTTGATGTCTATGGAATGAACCACGATCCCCGTATTTGGAATCAGCCCGACGAGTTCCGCCCCGAGCGCTTTGACCATTGGCAGGGCAGCCCTTTTGACTTTATTCCGCAGGGAGGCGGAGACAACAGCCTCGGCCATCGGTGTGCCGGAGAGGCACTGACTGTTCGCGTCATGGAGGCTGGTCTGCATTTTCTGACGAATGAGATCGATTATGAAGTGCCTGTCCAGGACCTGAGTATCAATCTGTCGCGCATTCCTGCTTTGCCTGAGGACAGAATGGTCATCCAGCGTGTCAGACGAAAAACACTTTAACCCCAGCTCGCGGAACGGTGAACGTAAGCCGACAGAAATAACCGCCCGGCAGAGAAAGGCAGGCCGGGCGGTTATTTTTTGCGATCAATCTCCTCATGACGAACATCCGGTTCAGGAGTCGGGACGTTATCTTTCTTCCGACCTCAGTTCATCGTAAAATTCGGCAACGGAAGCGAGAACATAGGGAATAACCCACAACAAGCCGATAAACGCCGTCAGGAACACGGAAAGAATCATCCAGCCGATAAAACTTAAATTTAATAAAAAAAGCTCCCATTTATGGCCGTCCATCATCCTTCTGCTTTCCGTAATCGCTTCTGAAACGGAATATTCAGGATGGTCTCTCAGGATGAAAACGGTTTGAGAATAGGATAAACCTTTGATGATTCCGGGAATAATGAACAACAGGGACCACAGAATGACATATACTTCCATGACGACTGAAGCCCAGATGAGTCTCAGTGATCTATTTGTATCGGTATAAACCGAAAACACGCCATATAATTGCGGATGCTCAGACCTGACAAGCGAGAGGTAGAACCAGCAGACGCTGAATGTGAAGGGCGTAAGCACGAGGGAATAAACCAATTCAATGAGCTGTACGGATGCGGGTGTCTGGTTCGTCATTGCCCAATTATTTATCCAATTGCTCACTCCGCCGCAAAGTGCAATTTCGAAAAAATAGGGGGCGCCGATAACGATAAGTGCCGTTAAAAAAGTGAGCAGCGCAGCAACCGCCCAATAATCTTTCAATGATTTTCTGGCTTTTTTCTTAATTTCTAAGATGCGCATGTACCCGATTTTCCTCCTGATTTAATCTCCAATGGTGTCAGTAACTCTTTCGGTAATTATAATGTAACATAAAAAGGGTGGAGGATGGAACCTATCGTTAAGGAGAAAAGCCGAACGCACCAACAAAAAGAACCGGAGTGAAATTTCTGTGCGAATTCCACCTCGGTTCTTCATTTTTAGGAGGCCTTTATCCCTTCTGTGAACACAGTAAACTGTTTATCGATTTCAAGCTGCGGAACCCTGTAGAACTTGGATCACTGTGTTCCAAACCCTAAGCGGTTAGCATTTGTAGAGTAGAATGGAATTGAGTTGAGAGAAAAACAAATGAGATTAATTTCTCACTGAATTTATGTTTATAAATCGTTATTTAAATTAAACCGCAGTTTGACAATTTGTCCGTCTCTTTCAGTAACCATTATCATGGTATTTATTTTTGGAAAGTCATTTAAAAATCGCAATTAAGGATGTAATACTCACGATCTATTCTCTCTTTTCTATTTAGATGCTAACTTTATTGGCCGGAAAATTAAAAATAATAGTCAGAATTGTTAAAATGATATCTAAAAACTGTAAGCTGTGAAAGGATCTAAAGTTTCCAGCATGCCAGCCACCATAGGGCTGAGTGATTTGAGACCGGTGATGTAAAAACATAAGACAATAAGGTCCCAAGATCACAATTCCAACTGCTAAAGTAAATTCGTAGAAGCCAAAGTGATGCGGTTATATTCCATACTGGTTAAACAAAATTAGCTGTTATTCCGATGGAAAAGAAGGTGTAAAATAAGCATAAAGCGAATGCGTGGAAGAGTCCTCCATGCATTCAACCTTTATTTTCCTACTGGAAGAAGCGAGACCAAATGGAAATCAATCAGACGAACTACCATATTGATGGCATGAACCCATCCGACTGGGATCAGATCCGACAAATTTATCTCGACGGTATAAAAACAGGGTTAGCAACCTTTCAAACCGGGGCCCCGGAATGGAGCGAATGGGATCAAAGCCATGTGAAGACATGCCGGATTGTCGCACGTTCAGAAGGCTCAATATTGGGATGGGCTGCATTAAGTCCGACCTCGAGCCGTTGCTGCTATAAAGGAATCGGCGAGATCAGTATTTATATAAGCGATACACGCAAAGGGCAGGGGGTGGGAACAGCGCTTTTAAAATACTTGATTCATGATGCGGAGGACAATGGCTTTTGGACTTTGCAATCTGCCATCACCCGAGAAAACAAGGCAAGTTTAGCGTTGCATGCAAAGTGTGGGTTCAGGGAAATCGGGTTTCGGGAAAGAATTGCTCAAATGCCCGACGGCTCATGGCACGATGTGATTCTGATGGAGCGCAGAAGCCCGATTATCGGGATATAAACAAAATGAGTAAAAAATGGCCGACTTGCGATGAGCCGGCCATTTTTATTAAAAAGTTTTTGATCCGATTCAAGCAAACAGCAGTACAGAAAGATAAACACCGATCAAGGTGAGCAACAGAACAGGCAGGGTAATAACAACACCGATTTTAAAATACTGTCCCCACCTGATTTTGACGCCCTTTTCGGACAGCACATGCAGCCACAGCAGGGTGGCCAGTGAGCCAATCGGCGTCATTTTCGGACCCAGATCGGCACCGACCCCGTTCGCATAAACCAGTGCCCGGCGCATCAAACCCGTCATCGGAGTGGCATCGATCGAGAGGGCATTAATCATCACCGTCGGCATATTGTTCATCAACTATATTTCGATATCTTTATATTAAAATACGCTTATATATTTTGCAAGCAACCGATCTTGGCCAGTCCAAAAGGGGAGCAGGATCAAAAAATCTTTTGCAGCGTAACTATCATAGGCAGTACTCATTGATCCGTCAAATTTACCGCGGTAGATTAAAAATTCAGATAAATTAAAAGCTAAGCCGAAAGGAAGGAGGACGGCGAGCAGGTAGGTAAAAAGCGAGGACAGTGCATGACATCATGATTTTTTCTCAGGCAAGTCGATGCGGTGGTACGGATCCAGGAATAATTGCCTGCTTGTCAGGAAAAGAGATAAAGCAAATGAATGAAATAATGGGTAAGTAAAGTCAGTCAGAAAGACTGTTAAAATTTAAAGTGATTTATTTTAGCGATATCGTTTCAGATTATGTTGTTTTTGACAGATCTACATTTCAGATTTTAATGAAATGAAATGAATCGGCGGCGTGGGAACCATCGATAGAAAATGTAAAAATCTTTGAGTTTGAATCTGATATTTAATGAGTTTGAATCTGATATTTAAAAGGATATTTAAAAGGATGAAGAAAGTGCAAAAGAAAATATGATCTGCAGATTTGTGACACGAGAATCATTGATAGAAAGAGGAGCATTTTCACTGCCCTAGATTACTGCGTAAAATATAATTTTGACGAAGTAATATCCTCGTGTTAAAATAAAAACTGATTTCTCCCTAGTTAATGCATTTTTATTTTTATTTTTATGGAGGTGTTTTCAATGGCCGATGAACGCAACCGCCGACTTTACGACCGTATTGATGAAAAAACGGCTGAATTGCCGTGGTATGTCCGAGAGTACGTCGACAAGAAAATGCGGACGATGTCGCCGAGATCACTGCTTAATTACTGCCATGATTATTTAATCTTCTTTGACTGGCTGCTCGCTGAAGGTTTCTTCACCGGCAAGCGCACAGAAATTCCGCTGGATTGTCTGGAGTCGCTGACCCCGCAGTCTGTGGAAAATTTTCTTTCCTATTTGCAATTTCGGCTGCATAATGACAAATTCACAATCAACCGCAAGCTTTCCGCACTGAAATCACTATTCAACTATCTGCAGAACGTCGCTGAAACACCCGATCTCAAGCCCTATCTGCTGCGCAATGTCATGGCTAAAATTGCTTTTAACAAAATAAAAGAAGACCAGGAAACAATCGCCCAGAAAATGGCCGGAAAAATTCTTTGGAATGATGAATACGAACAATTTCGCTGTTTTGTCGCCCGCGACTACCGCGATGTAGTAAAAGATAACCGGAAGCTGCTTCATTTCCACAGCCAAAACGCTGAACGCGACACAGCGATCGTTTCCCTCATATTAGGGTCGGGACTCCGCCTTTCCGAAGTCGTCGGCCTGGATGTCAGCGATGTTGACTTCAAAAAACGAATGGTCCGTGTCATTCGCAAGGGAAACAAGGAGCAGTACGTCTTTTTCAGTGAACAGGCCAGCCTCGATCTTGAGGATTATCTGAATGTCCGCGCTAAAAAATACCATCTGCCGTCATCCAATAAAGCCTTATTTGTTTCTGCACCCATGGGTCCAAAGGATACAACACGGCGGCTCAGCCCGCGGGCCGTTGAAAATCTGGTAAAAAAATACGCAACGGCTTTCGGCAAACCGTCGCTGTCGGTACATAAATTGCGGCATTCTTTTGCGACACGCTATCAGGCCGAGAATAACGATATTCCGAAGCTGCGCCGTCAACTGGGGCATTCGTCCGTTCAGACGACGATGATCTATACACATTTGTCTAACGATGAACTGAAAAAAGCCGTGGATCATATGGACGATCACTTCGACAATCAGGAACCGTTTCCCGAAGAAAAGCAATCGGATTAACGGGAGACGGATTCCCTTCCCTCTTTTTCTCAGTCCAGTTTACATAATATAATTTATGTACTCTTTAATTAACCGTTTTCTGAATGCCGCCGCGTGCCAAAATAATCTTCGTCCGCTCGTCAAGCTCTTCCGGTAAATGCCGAAAATCAAAAAATTTCAGCTCCAGGCTCTCACCGTCATTCATCGCCAGTTCCCCCGTCGCCCTGTTCGTTTCATAGGCAACGATTACATTAAAGACTTCATCATCATTCGGATATTTAAAATAAAATTCCCGGCCTGAAAAAACGGCAACAAATACCAGCTCTTCTGTGGTCAATCCGGTTTCTTCAAATAACTCGCGCCTGGCGGTCTGTTCAAACGACTCACCGAGTTCCATGGCACCTCCCGGCAGCCCCCACTCTTTTGTATCCGACCGTAATTGAAGCAATATTTCTCTCTTATCATTGAAAACCAGGATGGTTGCCCCTGCGATAATTAGCGGACGATGTCCGATCAGCTCCCGCAGTTCCTGAACATAATCCATGATGAACCCCCTCCTCCATTGAGCGGCTTGTTCTTATATATCTTTTATATCTTTTATTTATGTCGGCAGAACTGTTTATCTGCTCCGTTTTATGATCTTCCCAAAGCCGCCGGTTTTTATTTTGGGAGGAGAATTGTTTTTCGGTATTGAAATAGTTGAACTCTTGGGTGCAACTTTATTGGAACCGGAGCCGCTGTTTGCTTTAAAAATTTTCCCTGTACTCTTTTCAACAGAACGGACAGCCTGCCCCATATCTTTTGAAACGCTCGTTCCTATTTTCGACAGTGTACTTGAAACGGTATTTGAATTGCTGCCGGAATTGCTGCGCCGGATGATCGATCCCGTCGTCTGCTTCGTTATCGGAGGAATCACCTTTTTCTCCTGTACCGTCGGCCGGCGGTATTTCGATGCGGACGGATAGGTTTTGCTGTTTGTATAGCCCCGATAATTTCCTACAGCGTTCTGACCCAGTTGAAAGATCTGATCAAGCAGAACCGCCGACAGATATCCCTTCAGAAAAGATGAACTGTAGTTATTGTCTACGAATGCTTTGTTGCTGACCTCAATCACGGTATTGTTCGGGTTCTTCTTGTCTTTTTGAATATCATAAAGCTCATTGGAATAAACCAGGAACATTTGCTGACTGTCCGTCTTAGACATCTGTTCCGGTTTCCTTTGACCGCTTAATTTTTTGGCCACTTCCGGAACGGTCTGGTTATCGGCCTGATAGATGTACGACTCCTGATTGCCGTTTTTAGAGACGGAGAGCAGCGGATAGCCGCCGACAGCGGACTGCCCGGAACATCCGGCTAGTATGGAAGCCCCAAGTACCAGAACCAGGACGATTTTTAAGGCGTTTGACAATTGTCTGAACATGCTCAACGCTTCTTTCTGCTCATGACTTCATGATTGAATGATTTTGACTTCCATCGGCAGCACAGTTTCCCCTTCATATAACATAATCCGGCCTGCCTGCCATTCAATACGCAGCAGCTTGCGATCGTCAGATTCAAAATCCCAGAGATACCGTTCATCCGAAGACGGAAAAGAGGTATCCCCTGACGCATGAGCCGCGCCGACTGCCTGATCTCCCATATGATACAGAGTCCCGTCCATTTCAATCGTCGTTGGAACTTCACTGATATCTTCGAGGCGGCCATCGATAGCTTCAAAGAGTGCCAGATCCAATGTTTCCCGCTTGGCTACCTGCATATATTTGACCGTGCTTCCGTCCTTTAAAGTTAAAAAAACCTCCTGGCGCTGCGGGAAAAACGTTCTGCCGGCCACCGTATAACTTGAAAATGAGATATCGACAATATCGCCTACCGACAACGTGTAGGGCGTCTTTTCGACGATTGCCGGTTCCGTTTTTTTGACTAAGTTGATGATTCGGCGAAAAACTGACATTATTTTCTCCTCTCAATCTGCCTTAAACTGCCTTAAAAATTTTGGCCTCGTACCCATAACGAAGCCTTCTTGTGACGGCGTGACAGCCGGAACAGTTTCATGCCGGACGCGGCGCTTATGTTCGGCCGCTCAAACTGGCTTGCCGTTTGGCCGTTTGTTTGATGGTAAAAATAAAGCCGGCAGCCGTCTATTAAAAATCTGTTCGGCATGCCGGCTCTCCGCTCGCTTATTTCTTGTTGCCTTTGGGCCCTTTTACTTTTTGTGCTGCTCGATCAGCCGGGCAAGCTCATCTTCCACTTTTTTATCCTTGCCCAGGTTCTCAAACTCTTCATCTATGGACTTGTCTTTTTTGTAGACTTCGCCGCTTGCTTCCGCCTCGGCTTCCATCTGCAATGTCTTCTCTTCCATGCGTTTCAGACCGGCCATTGCTGTGTTTGAATCAAAGCCTGACATAGTCTCGTTAATATTTTTCTGCGCCCTTGCCGCATTGACCCTGGCAACAAGCGTTTCCCGCTTGTCTTTGAGTGCAGCGACTTGTTTGCGCATCTCGTCAAGCTTCTCGCGGAGATTTTCCGAAGCCGCCTTGTTTTGCTCATAACGTTCCTTATATTCATTCACTTTCTGTTCGGCATGCTGTTTATCTTCAATGACTCTTCTCGCAAGATCAAGATTGCCCTCCTCAACGGCAATATGGGCCTGTTTCTCACGTTTTGCGACCAGTTCGGACTGTTCTTCATAAAGAGCCTTGAATTTTTTCTCAAGAGCAATTTGCGCCGCAACGCTTTTTTCAGCATCCAGTACGTCTTCCTGCATATCACGCAAGTACTGATCCGTCATTTTGATCGGATCTTCCGCTTTTTCAATCAAAGCATACACATTGGAAACGGCTAAATCGCGCAATCTCTTAAAAATGGACATCCAATTACCCTCCGATTCAGTTGATCTCATTTTTTATTTCTGAAAGGCAAAATCAAAAATGACAGATCACTTTTCATGGCCTTATATTCTTATAATAACGCCTTTCCGCAAACGATGAAAAGCCTTTTTTTGTCTTTTTACAAAAGCTTATGCCATTGTTTGTCTGCATTCATTTAATCGAAAACGGTGTCTGAATAATGAGCGTATATCAGGCATTTTCCTATAAAAAATATCGGCAGACGGCCGCAGACAGAATCGCGCTGCGGACTGTCATATATCAAGAAACTCGCCGTCCCTGATCTCATGAAGGGCACGGTAAAGATCGCCGGGCACATGCCCGGCAAGCATGTCGATCGAATCATAAACTTCCAGCCGGCGGATATCCGGAACATCCTCTTCTTTAGAGATCTGAATGCTCTTTTTATTTTCTCCCGCGAGCCTCTCCATAATCCTTTTCTCAAGCTCCCGTTCAATTGATTGCTCCAAAGGAATTTTTTTCTCCTCGGTGATTAGAACGGCGTAACGCCCGTGCACCGTTTCATAAACAATATAATTCGTCATCCGTTCGTCGGCATCGTCATAAACACTGGCGGATGCCAATTCCCGGCCGATAAATCGTTTCCTTTTATAAAAACCGTTTTCTCCTTCTAATACATCCACCTGCTCAAATCCCTTTCCCTCGCCAATTTTGACAAAGTAACGCAGCGCCTGAACAATGGTAGCCGACAAATTATTTCCCGAAACTTTCTGAGCTTGATCAAAAACCTGCAGATCGGCATCCGGAACATAAATCGTTTTATTCGGCATGGGCAACTTCCTCTCATTTGGGATTTGGATCTAAACTATTCAGATTATATTTATAAATATACACGATATATACGTATAATGGAAGGAGAACATATGTACATTGTCTGCATATGTATGCGCAATTTATATGTATAAGCCGATATGCCGAGATTATTTATTGACGCAAAGACCGGCCGGATGATTGCTGACATGACGGACAAAGTCTCCTGATCCATCTTCCAATCCATTGATTCGTTTACGATCCATTCTTCAGAATTTCTATTTTGAATTCGAAGCATGTTACGTTAAAAAAAAGAGCGGAGATGTGGGAAGATCGGATTGGAGCAATTTGTCGATCATAAAATAATTATGTAAACTATTCAGCTGTTTTTTAAATGGAAAGCACACCCTTAGTTAAAGCATTGCTGCCCTGTATTTAACAGCAACCGGAAGATCCCGGCCCCGTCAATGACCGGTCTTCTTTCCGGATATTTTTGTCCGGCTTATTTCCGTTCAAGGGTTTAATGATTTTTCTTCCTCCGCAAACTGTTTGATCCGTTTTTCAATGCCATCCCGGACACGCTGAAATACGGCCTGCTTTTCTGCCTCTGTGCCCTGTGCCTTTGCCGGATCCTCGAAGCCCCAGTGTTCCCGCCTGACCTGTGAGAGGTCATCGGTCACCGTTCTTCTGCATCGCCGCACAAAGTGACGACCCGATAAGCCTGATTGAGCAGGTTCCTGTCGATCAGCTTGGATGTTTGCTGCGAGATATCAATACCTGCTTCTTTCATTGCCTCTACAGCATTTGGATTGAGCCCGTGTGCCTCAATGCCGGCCGAACACAAAATGATGCCTGGGCCACGTTTTGAATCGCCGAATAAGCGAATACACAAATTAAACAAACGTTTAATTAAAACAGTGCAGATCCTCTAATCGATATTATTGGGCAAATCGGCTTTTCCATCTGCCTATTCCTTATTCACGATTCACTTTTTTCAGCAGTTTCAATAATTGTTTTCGTTCCTTTTTTGTCAGTGTCTGAAACAATGAGGCCTGGAACGCTTCTTGCATGGGCAGAATTTCATTGAACAGGACTGTCCCCTTTTCGGTAAGCGACAGATACTTTGTCTTCCATTCCTGTTCCCTGATAATATATCCGGCATCTTCCATCTTTCGCAGGATCTGTGTAATATTCCCTTTTGTTACCATCAGTTTCTCAGCCAGTTCTTTCTGAGAAAGGCGGGCATGGGAACCGATCAGAGTCAGGACATCAAACTGAGCACTGCTCAGATGCCACTCTCTTAGAAATTCATTAGACCGCCGGAAGCGGCTGATGTATGACCTGGACAGATTAGACCAAAGCCGTACACCCAGCCGTTTTTCTTTCACTGAAAAATGTTCCTCTTCTTCCTGCACCGGTTGCTCCCTCCTCCGCCCTGCTCATTTCGATTTCTAACGAACGCTTTGATTAACATCAGTTTATATGTAAACCTATTATTTGATCAAATCATTTGCCCGGCTTCCATGGTCAGCATTGCTGGACAAAAGAAAAGGCCGAAAAACAAATCCTTTTCAAAACGCTTCGCCGCCGGCGCTGCCCCGTCGCTCAACTTTATTTTATAGAAAATATCTTTCTATTTCACTTAATGGATTAATAGAAGATCGGTTTTTGCTTAAAATTCATCACGGCGTTCATTTGGAACAGACAAGGGTAAATATTTTAGGAATGCCGATGTCGCTGATTTTCATATTGGGTGCTTCATCCAGCCGTTCGACACGCAGACCGGCCTGTGCAAATGCCGTGACAATTTCGCCAAGCGTCCATTCCCGGAGATAAACCTTATTCTGCAGTTCCTCCGCCGACGCCAGATGTTTGCTGAAGGCCACCGCCCGTTCCCGGGGCTTCTTGTCAAAATAATTGCCAAAGACGACCTGTTTCTTTCCGCGGGTCGTCACCAGCTTCATCGACACCGGATGAAATTCCTGGAGTACCAGCTTTCCGCCCGGTTTCAGCAGCCGGTAGATCAGAGAAGCGAGCGGTTCAAGATCGACGAAATAGTGCAGCACACCCAGTTCCATAAGGACCAGATCATTCTCCGGTTTTTGGATTTTATCCGGGAGATTTAAAACATCAGAGACGATATAGTTCAGGTCGACATGGAGTGCAGCGGCCGTTTGTCTGGCATAGGCCGCATTTTCCTCCGATATATCCGCCACCGTGACGCTCGCGCCCAGTATTTCGAGCGCCAGTGCTTTACCGCCGTGTGAGCCAAGCAGATTGATGATTTTTTTCCCTCTTGGATCGCCGATATAGGCAGCCAGCTGCGCCAGTCTGCCTTCCGGATCACGCCTGATTTTTTCAGCGGCCTGCTCCGGCGGGCCAAAGCGCTCGACCCACGCTTTGTACGCTTCGTCGTTCCATGCCCGGCCATTTTGACCGGCAGCAGACTCCTGCAGCCTGTGAAGATATTTTTTTATTTCAAGATAAACGGGATCGTCTTTCTTCAGAACATATAAAAAGGAATCGACAGATTTGACAAAAAGAGCAAAACCGCTGAAAAATATCCTGAGACGTTCGGGATCTGTCCGGATCACTTCGCCGTGCCTGCAGACGATTCTGAAAGAAAAACAGTCGATTTTGAACAGAAATGAAGTCTCCCTTCCTCTTTCTTCAACGGCGCCCGCTCCATAGCTATGAAAAAGCCGCTGAATCTCAGTCATTGCATCCCACTGTACGGACAGCCGCGTCTCCGATTTTTCCCGGGGCCGGGCCATGACGCCCTGAACAACAAGTGCTCCGATCCCTTCCAGCGTATAGGGTACGCCCGCCTGTTCGATCAGACTGACTGCAGTCGTGACGGCGTTTATCCAATCTTCCTGTAATGTATGTTCGTTCATTCATAGGTCTCCTAATCTTATTGTTCAGCCGTGCTCTGGTGCTTCAGCCGGTGCCGGTCACGGATCAAAAATTCTTCTCGGGGCAGCAAGCTTCGCACCGTCTCTCCGCCCCGATCACACACCTTACGATTATAAGTCAGATGGCGCGGGATAACGTTCAGTTACTGAAGTGCATCATAAAACCAGCCACTGCTCTCCATCGAGTGACTGGTTTGCCATCCAATTATTGATCTATTTTCCTCAAATCAGCAGTAAAAAATCCGATCGCTATTTTTTACTTTGAAAAAAGCTCTTCGGCACTTGAACTGTGCATCGGCTGTGTCCGTGAATCCGGATCAATATAGTGCTTCGCGTTGTTGACAGCCGTCGGGGCTTCGCCAAACCCGCTCGCAATCAGTTTTACTTTTCCGGGATAGGCAGCTACATCGCCGGCAGCATATACGCCCGGAATATTGGTCTCCATTTTGGAATTGACCACAATCGAATTTTTATCTAATTCCAGGCCCCAGTCCTTAATCGGCCCCAGTGCGGAAACAAAGCCGTAATTAACGATTAGATCATCAAGCGGAAGATTTTCTTCGCGGGTCCCTTTGACTTCAGAAACGATCAGCCGTTTAATGACTCCGTCCGCTCCCTCAATGGCTTTCGCCGTAAACGGGGTCAATACCTTAATCGAAGAGTCCTTCATCCGCTGAACGGTTGTTTCATGAGCGCGGAATGCATTGCGCCGATGAACGATCGTTACTTCGTCCGCTATCGCTTCCAGCGTATTGGCCCAGTCAACGGCCGAGTCTCCGCCGCCCAATATGACAACTTTTTTGTTCTTGAATTTCTGAACGTCATTAACGTAGTAGTGAAGGTTCGTCTGCTCATACTTCTCGGCGCCTTCCACCTTCAGCGGCCTCGGTGAAAAGGCTCCGACGCCCGCAGCAATGATAACCGTTTTTGTCCGGTGACTGGCTCCCGATTCGCTCTCAAGAACGATCGTGCCGTCATCCATTTTATGCAGTGCATTGACATTCTCGCCAAGTATCATCGTCGGATGGAACTGTCCGGCCTGACCGATGAGACGCTTTACCAGATCTTTTGCCTTGACTCTCGGAAACCCGGCAACATCAAAAATATCTTTTTCCGGATAAAGCGTCCCCAACTGACCGCCCAGCTGCGGAAGATTTTCAATTATTTTTACCTTCATCTGGCGCAGTCCGGCATAAAAAGCGGTAAAAAGACCCGTCGGACCTCCGCCGATAATCGTTACATCATACAGAGCCTGATCTTCAGTCAAAATAACCCCTCCAGAATTTATTTTAGAAATGAACTGCTCCATATTTCGCCTCAATCAAAAAAAGAAAAACACGGTTTCCGCCGGATTCAGAAAAGATCGCACCGTCTTATCTGCCCTCTCAAGAGAACGGATGGCCGACCTTGCGGCAGACCGTCCGGTGAGCCGGCTCTTCAGCATAAAACCGCTTCATCTGCAAGTCCTCACCTCTTAAAAAATAAAATATCATTGCTCGCTGAAAAAAATCTGAAAGTCTGAAAGTCTGAAGGCATTTTTATCAAAATTGGATGGTTCTCTCTCATACAGCCCACTCTAAATAATAATAAACCATTCTGACAAGGGAGGTAAACAGATGAAACTTACATAAAATTTGCTCCTGCCCGGAAAATCAACCCGTCAGCGTGAAGAAAGCAGAAGCCGGATCCGTCCCTCGGCCAGATCGCTCCCGGCAGCAGCTGCAAACAGACCGGAGTTAAACGATCCGATCCTGGCTATGATTCGAAACATTTTTCCAGATTTCAATAACATCGCCGTCCTCATCCTGATCGACAACAAAGGAACCGTTATTGTACCGGTCGGACAGGCGCATTCCGGCAACATCGACGGCCACGATTTTGCCCTTTTCAGTTAAGAGCTGAACAGAGTCTTCGGAAGACACGAGTTCAATGCCGGCAATACGATGCGGCCTCGTTTTCAATTCACGAAGCAGCATGAGGCCGCGCCGTGCGCGCGAACTTTTTTCCAGCTGCCCGTCCAGCGGCATTTTCTTAACGGCTCCCCGATCTGTGGCAATAAACAAACCGGGAGACGTATTCGTTGAAAATACGGCGCTGCCGGCGACTCTGTCTTCTGCCTTCAGTTGGATCGCCTTGACGCCGGCAGCTCTCAGGCCGACAGTGCCGGCGTCATCTTCAGAAAAACGCAGACCATAGCCGAGCCGGGTGGCGACAACGATCTCCGCCTTTCCGTTCGTCAGAAATGCCTGAAGACATTCATCATCCTTTTTCAGTTTCAGTGCGGTCAGCGGCTTTGAATAGCGCTGGGCTTTATACTCAGCCAATTCTGTACGCTTCACCGTACCAAGCTTCGTAATAAAAGTCATATAACAGTTTTCCGTATGAAAATCCGTTACAGGAACTGCCGCAACAACCTGTTCATCCGCCTCGACGGCCACCAGGCTGGCCACATGCTGGCCTAATTCCTTCCAGCGTTTGTCCGGAATTTCGTGGACCGGGATGTAAAGATAGTGCCCCCTGTTTGTAAAGACGAGCAGCGTATCGGTCGTATTCATCTCATGCTGAAAGAGTACCCGGTCCGTTTCTTTCATGGCAACGGCATCTTCACTGCTGGCAGAATAAGAGCGCAGGCTGGAACGCTTAATATATCCGTGTTTGGTCAGTGAAACAACGACATCCTCGGCGGCGACCATGACCTCCAGATCGATTTTTATTTCCTCGATTTCATTTTCAATGGTTGTCCGCCTCGCATCGGCGTACTTTTTTCTGATCGCAGTCAACTCTTTTTTGATGATGGCGATCAATTTCTTTTCAGAAGCGAGAATGCCTTCCAGCCGTTCAATGGTCTTTGCGAGTTCGGCTTCCTCTTTCTGCAGCGTTACGATATCGGTATTGGTCAGACGGTACAGCTGAAGATTGACAATCGCTTCGGCCTGCGCCTCACTGAAGCCAAACGCTTCGGACAGATTCAATTTGGCATTCTTTTTGTCTTTGGACGCGCGGATCACGCGGATCACGTCGTCAAGGATGGAAACGGCTTTGATCAGGCCCTGAACGATATGCTGGCGCTCTTTGCTTTTATCCAGCTCATACTGCGACCGGCGCCGGACCACTTCTTTCTGATGCTCAACGTACGCCTCAAGGATCTCCTTAAGGCCGAGCTGGCGCGGAGCCTTATGATCGATAGCGACCATATTGAAATTATAGGCAATCTGAAGATCGGTATTTTTAAAAAAGTAATTCAGAATGCCCTGGGCATCGGCATCTTTTTTCAATTCAATCAGGATGCGCATTCCGCTTCGGTCCGTCTCATCGCGGACTTCCGCAACGCCTTCTACTTTGTGGTCGAGCCGCAGTTCATCCATCTTTTTGACAAGCTGTGCTTTATTGACTTCATAAGGGAGTTCAGTAATGACAACCTGCTGTCTGCCCGTACGCAGAACTTCGATTTTTGTACGGGCACGGATCACGATCTTGCCCTTTCCGGTCCGATAGGCCTTTTTAATCCCTTCAATCCCCTGGACAATGCCGCCGCTCGGGAAATCCGGCCCCTTTACGACAGTCATCAGATCGTCGACCGTGCTGTCTGGTTTCTCCATCAGCATGACAGCCGCATCGATAATTTCAGCAAGAGAATGAGGAGGAATCTCCGTTGCGTAACCGGCCGAAATCCCAGTCGATCCATTAACGAGCAGGTTCGGGAACTTCGAAGGGAAAACAATCGGTTCCTCCAGTGTATCATCAAAATTCGGCACAAAATCGACCGTTTTGGCATCGATATCGCGCAGCAGTTCCTCGGAAATGCGGGACAGCCGGGCCTCTGTGTAACGCATCGCTGCCGGCGGATCGCCGTCCAGGCTGCCGTTGTTCCCGTGCATTTCGATCAGAGGCATCCGCACCTTCCAATCCTGGCTCATCCGGACCATTGCTTCGTAGACCGGCGCGTCGCCGTGCGGATGATAGTTGCCGATGACATTGCCGACGGTCTTTGCCGATTTGCGGAACGGTTTGTCGCTCGTATTCCCATCGCGCAGCATCGCAAATAAAATACGGCGCTGTACCGGCTTCAGACCATCCCGGACATCCGGAAGCGCGCGTTCCTGAATAATGTATTTACTGTATATGCCGAAGCGGTCGCCGATGACTTCTTCCAGCGGCAGATCGAGCAGTTTTTCGCGTTTTGCCATCTTTACTCAGCACCTTTCACGACTGTCAGGTTCTCATTTTCCAGGATGTTCGTCTCTTCGTCAAGGCCGAACGCAACATGCGATTCAATCCATTTGCGGCGCGGCTCGACCTTATCGCCCATCAAAGTGGTCACCCTCCGCTCGGCATAGGCCTGATCATCAATCTTCACACGGATCAGCGTCCGCGAATCCGGATTCATCGTCGTCTCCCAGAGCTGATCCGCATTCATCTCACCCAGGCCTTTGTAACGTTGGATGGTGTATCCCTTTCCGATCTTTTGGATCGCTTCTTTGAGGCCCTGATCATCCCAGGCGTACTCAAGCACTTCCTTTTTCCCTGTTCCCCGGCTTACCTTGTAAAGAGGCGGCAGGGCAATATAGACCTTTCCCGCATCGAACAGCGGCCGCATATACCGATAGAAAAAGGTCAGCAGCAGTACCTGGATGTGGGCTCCGTCATTATCCGCATCGGTCATGATCACGATTTTATCGTAATTGCTGTCTTTGATTGAGAAATCAGCCCCAACGCCCGCTCCGATTGCATAGATCATCGTACTGATCTCTTCATTTTTCAAAATATCTTCAAGCCGCGCTTTTTGTGTGTTGATCACTTTTCCGCGCAAAGGAAGGACAGCCTGGAACTTACGGTCCCGTCCCTGTTTGGCGGAACCGCCGGCCGAATCGCCTTCCACCAGATAGAGCTCGTTGCGGTCTGCATTTTTTGAAGAAGCCGGTGTCAGCTTCCCGCTCAGAAGAGACTCCTTCCGCCGCGTTTTTTTGCCGTTTCTCGCTTCCTCGCGCGCTTTGCGGGCAGCAAAACGCGCCTGCTGGGCCCGGACGGCCTTTCTGATCAGCATTTCACTCGTTTGCGGATTTTCTTCAAGATAATAGGACAGCTGCTCGGAAACGACAGTATCGACGGCCGAACGGGCCTCGTTCGTCCCCAGTTTTTCCTTTGTCTGGCCCTCAAACTGAAGCAGCTGTTCCGGTATCCGGACCGAGACGATGCCCATGAAGCCTTCGCGGATATCGCTGCCGTCGAGATTCTTATCTTTTTCTTTCAGCAGTCCCGACTTTCTGGCGTAATCATTGAAAACGCGTGTCAAAGCCGTGCGGAATCCGGACTCATGTGTTCCGCCGTCCTTTGTCCGGACGTTGTTGACAAACGAGATCAGATTTTCCGAATAGCCGTCGTTAAACTGAAAGGCAACGTCGACTTCCATATCGTTTGCCTTCCCTTCAAATGAAACGACCGGATGCAGGGTATCCTTATCTTCATTCAGATAAGCAACGAACGCTTTCAGGCCCTCCTCATACTGATACGTTTCCTCTTTTCCGGCGCGTTCATCGGTCAGGACGATCTTCATCCCTTTCTTCAGGAATGCCGATTCGCGCAGCCGCTCGCTCAGAACATCGAATTGAAACGCTGTCGTGCTGAAAATAGAAGGGTCCGGTTTAAAATGGACCAACGAACCGCTTTCCCTGGACGTTCCGATTTTTTCAAGAGTCGAGACCGGATGGCCGCCGCCTTCAAAACGCTGCCTGAAAATAGAACCGTCCCGCCAGATCGTCACTTCAAGCCATTCGGACAGAGCGTTGACAACAGACGATCCGACGCCGTGAAGACCGCCGCTCGTTGTGTAGCCGCCGCTCTGTCCGAATTTTCCGCCGGCATGAAGCACGGTAAATATGACTTCGACCGTCGGCTTGCCCGTCCGGTGAATTCCCGTCGGCATGCCCCGTCCGAAATCGCGGACACTGATGCTGCCGTCCTTATGGATTCTGACAAGGATCTCGTTGCCAAAGCCCGCCAGAGCCTCATCAACGGCATTATCGACAATCTCATAGACGAGATGATGCAGCCCCCGCGAATCCGTCGATCCAATATACATGCCGGGACGTTTTCTGACCGCTTCGAGGCCTTCCAGAATTTGAATTGTGTCATCGTCATAGGCCGGTACCTGTCTTGCCAAATAAAAAACCCCTTTCGCCGCCTGATTGACGGCTGTTTTCCGTTTCAGGCGGCATCATTCTGTCTTTATGAAAAAAGAGAGCAATATCCTTTAATAAACGTATTTCCCGTATTAATGATTCAGTCTGTAAATATCGCTGTACTTCTCCGTCAGATAACGGATCAGATAGTCGGGATTGGGACCCTCGCCCGTCGCATCGTTCAGAATCTCAAGCGGTTTCTTGAGGCTGCCGAACCGATGAATGTGCAGGCTCAGCCAGTCCGTAATGGCCGCAATGTCTCCGCGGCGGACGTGCTCGTCAAAATCCGGAAGTTCACGAAGCATGGCATGTTTGAACTGAGCCGCATACACATACCCAAGCGCGTAGGACGGAAAATAGCCGAAATCTCCGCTTGGCCAGTGGATATCCTGAAGCACGCCTTCACGGTCATTTTTCGGCTCGATGCCGAGATATTCCTTCATCTTCTCATTCCATACCCCCGGAAGGTCCGCGACTTCCAGATCTCCGTCGAACAGCGCCTTCTCAATATCATAGCGCACCATGATGTGCAGCGGGTAGGTCAGTTCGTCCGCCTGTGTCCGGATAAAAGAAGGATGAGACTGATTAATGGCCCTGTAAAAATTATCAAGCGAAACATTGTCAAACTGTCCGCTTGCATAACGCTTCAGTTCTTCATAATGATATTCCCAGAAAGCCTTGCTGCGGCCGATAAAATTCTCGAAGAACAGCGACTGCGATTCATGGATGCCCATCGACGTGCCCTCGCAGAGCGGCGTTCCGACCAGATCGCGGGAAATATGCTGCTCATAGATCGCGTGCCCGCCTTCGTGAATCGTTCCGAGCACGGCCGCGATAAAATCGTTTTCCCGATAATGGGTCGTGACGCGCACATCGCCGGGATTCAGGGTTGTTTCAAACGGATGCTCCGTCTCGTCAAGCCGGCCCGCCGCAAAATCGTAGCCGTTTTCACGCAGAATGTGCAGGCAGAATGCCTTTTGTTTTTCGGCAGGAAAGCGGACGGCTAGAAAACCGCTCTCCGGCCGATTGCCTGAGGAAGCAATGGCCTGGACAAGGGGAACAATCCCCCGGCGCAGCTGATCAAATATCCGGTCGATCGTGTCGGCGGTCAGTCCCGGTTCATAAAGGTCGAGAAGCGCGTCATACTTATTTGTCTCGACGCCCCAATACTGGATAAAATGCCGCTTAAAATCTACCATTTTTTCAAGATAAGGACGAAGCAGCGAAAAATCGCCCTTTGCCTTGGCATCTTCCCAGACACTCTGTGCCTGCGACTGCAGAACGGTATACGCCTGATTTTCTTCCGTCGGTATCTTTACATAATGATCGTATGTTTTTTTTGATTTTTCAATCATTCTCCGGGTTGCCTGACTCAGCTTATTCTGTACCGCCGGATCCGTCAGGGCATCGATGTACTGTTTCATTTCCGCAGAAACAGACCGTTTGAACACTTCATCCGCCAGCGTTCCGACAACCTCCGAACGCTGTGCAATTCCTTTTTTCGGAGCGCCCGTGCGCATATCCCATTCTGCCAAGGCAATCGCTTCATTAAAATCCATAATTTTTTTAACGTATCGATAATAAGCTTTCACTGTTTCTTCAATCGGCATCATGACCCCCGACCTTTCTCTTTTTTGTTAAGAAGAATCTGTAGTCTATTTCTCTTTTCAAAAGATAATGTCCTGCTTGCAACAAAATCGTCAAAGTTCTTTATAGTGCAATATCCGTTTTTATCGGCCGGCCTTTCTAAAACAATCGAAAGCTTTTTTTGGAAGCGGGGCGTCCATCAGAATTCAGTCATTATCGTGACGGTTCTGCTTCTCTCGGCCTTTTACGCCCGAAGTACTGATAATAATCCGTACGGATACGGCCATTATACAGTTTCCGTTTCTTTGTCGCTTTTCTGCCGAAAAACGTTTCAAAAGCTTCAAACGATGAAATGAAGTAAAAAGACAAGGTCTCATTTTTCCGGAAAAGCTGTCCGAGATCGCGGCAGATTTGTTCAATCTGTTCCCGCTCGCCCATCCGTTCCCCGTAAGGAGGATTGCCGATCAGGCATCCGTAATCCTGTTTTGCCGTAAAGTCGGCCACCTGCATCTGTTTAAAAGTGATCAAACCGCCCAGGCCCGCTTCCAGAGCATTATGTTCCGAAAGCTCGACCATATTATGGTCAATATCGCTCCCCAATATATTGAGCTGTCGATCGTAGTTCGCCTGATCTTCGGCCTCTTCACGGGCAGCCTTCCACTCGTTGTTCCGGAACATCGGCCAGTTCTCCGAGGCAAACGAGCGGTTAAACCCGGGCGCAATGTTCTGCCCGATCATCGCCGCCTCGATCGGAAGGGTCCCGGAACCGCAAAAAGGATCGGCAAACGGGCGGTCGGGCGTCCAGCGGCTTAAATAAATCAGCGCACTCGCCAGCGTTTCTTTTAAAGGGGCGGCGCTGTGCAGCCGGCGATAGCCTCGCTTGTGAAGCCCTTCACCGCTTGTGTCAATGGACAGAATGACCTGATCCTTGTCAATGGCAACCTGTATTTTGAAAAGAGGGCCGTCTTCCGTAAACCATTCCCTGTGATAACGGGTCTTCATGTTCTCAGCGACCGCTTTCTTCACGATCGCCTGGCAATCGGGGACACTGTGCAGCCGGGATTTATGCGATTTCCCTGTGACCGGGAAAGCAGCGTTTTCCGGAAGAAAATCCGCCCACGGCAGGGCTTTCGTCTGTTCAAAGAGACTATCGAAAGTCAGCGCTTCAAACGCTCCTACTTTCACTCTCACCCGATCGGCCGTCCTCAGCCAAAGGTTTGTCCTGCAAATATCAACCGGATCTGCAGCAAATGTAATCCTGCCGTTCTCAACCGTCAGATCCGCATAGCCAAGTTTTCTGAGCTCATCGGCAGCGACGGATTCAAGACCCATTGCCGCCGTGGCGATCAGAGACAGACTTTTTGCCATTGCTTCGCCCTCCCAAGCAGCCTCTTCGTTCTAAAAAAGTTCAGCGCCTTTCCCGGTCCCAACTTTTTATCGGCAATAAAAAAAGCCCGTAAAGGGCTTTTCTTTTAAAAAATGCATTATTCATGTTCTGTAAGCCATGTTCTGTACTTTCGCACTCAAACGGAGCGGTCGCTCCTCGTACAAAAGCGGCAATCATCTATCTACAGAATCATCTGTCCCTTTTTCCGTTCGATTCCTTCCAAAGGGTTCCTCTACCAAGTTTGAGTTTCCCGCTCGAGGGGTTTACCGCGTTCCACTTCTTTCGTTTCCGAAAGAGATCGTCACTATGGCACTTTCAAGATTACTGAACCATATCCCCCGGAAGGGACACAGGCCGTTCATCTGCCGTTAGCCCGGACAGTTCCGGACTACCCTGGCTTATGACTTCGCCAGGCACGAACACTACGATCATCACAGATCGTGCGAGCATGGACTTTCCTCTATATTCTCAAGGAATACAGCGATCACCCGAACACAAACAATGTCACAGATGTACATTATAATCCATTTTTATAAAAGAATCAACCCTTGTTCAACAATCGTCTCTTTTATTCATCGAGACGGTTGCCAAAAACGTGCTTTTCAAGATTAGAAAGCCGTTTCAGAATATCGTAATTCGTCTGTCCCTGGTTTTCCGGAGGAACCGGCTGCTCTCTCTGTGATTCTCCACGCGAAAGAAGCTCGCTTTTCAGTCGTTTGTTTTCTTCGCGGAGACGCGAAATTTCCCCATTAAATATATCGTAGTCACTGATTACCGCATCCAGGAATTGATCAACCTCATCTGCCTGATATCCGTGAAAAACTGTTTTGAATTCTTTATGCAGAATTTCATTTTTCGTCAGTTTGACCGTTTTTTGATCTGCCATTCTGAACCATCACCCCAAAGTTCGAATCTAATTACATTATATTTTTTCAAATTTGCCCGGCAATGTCAATTACATCTGCGACCAATAATCCGGATTTTGCTGCTGAAGCTCTTCCGCCGCAGATGAGAGATCGTAACGGTCGATCATCCGGATCGGATAGTCCTCATTCCCGGCTTTCCGTTTTGCCGCGGCCAGACAGTATTTCGGCGACCCCGGGGTCTCTTCATCATAAAGGACCAGTGCTCCATCGGTTTTCGCAACCAGATAATCGTTTTTCTGCCTGAGCTGCACCGGGCTCTCATACGGACGCCGACTGATCGCTCCCGTAAAATCCGCCGCCTCGATAATTCGATAATATTGCTCCTTAAGCCAGTCCTTATAGCGTACTTCCTGATTAAGGAAGGGAACCAGCACAGCGAGTTTAATATCAAGGCCGTCTTCTTTTTTCACTTCAAGACAGGCGTCGCCCGCCCAGAGTTCGACGCCCGCCTGGCCGCTGATCACAAACCACGTCGTCCCCTCGTCGGCAAGTCTCCTGATTTGCTTCTTCAGACAATAACGGATGACGGGTATTCCCTGATGATCGGCTGTAAATATGCCCAGTTCGTAAGGTTTGTATCCTGTGACAAGAACGACTTCCGAATGATCCATGATTTTCACCCTCTGCTTGTTTCGCCGTCCTTTATTTCCCGCCAAAGGGAATTAAACAGCGCGGGGTTCATGACATCAAGGTTTTAAACGGCGAATGATGTCGAATCGGCCGAAAAAAATATTGATAAATGTTCGATAATTGCCGATTGCGGGCGCTATTTGCGCTTACCCGGGCAATAAAAATGCTGCCCTATTTTCATTATCTGCGATTTTATCCTCGTTCTTTTTTTCTCAGCCACTTTTCATCCAGGCGATTGATCCGCTTTATATAGGCCGACGTTTTTCTTTCGATTATCTCATCCGGCAATGTTTTCTGCTTCTCCTGCAGCGATCTGAGCGCACGTTCCGTATAACTAATGGCGCCTTCATAGTTTTGAAACTGATGCTCCATCAGTTTTGCGGCTTCGATATAAATATGATCATCCGCCCTGTTGTCGTCGCCAATGACCGACTGCAGCATTGTTAAGGCCTGTCCGTAATATCCTTCCCGTTTGTATAGAGCAGCCACCTGAGCCCTGGAGCGGGCGCCTATCGCCGAATCGTGAGCCGCCAGCTTTCTGAACAGCGGAAGGGCTCTTTCACTGTCGCCGATTTGACGGTACCACCTGGCGATCTCATAACGCTCATGCTCATCGCACGGCATATTCCCGAGAATTTTGTTTGATAGATGGATATATAAAGCGATCAGAGACAGCACATCGGTCCGATTGTGTTCAATAATTCCCTTAACAAGGTCCGCTTCCGGCCGCTTTAAAAATTGAAAGTAGAGGAAGGGAGCCATCTTACCCGGAACGTCTTCTTCACGTTCCAGGCCGAGAATTTCCTTTTCCACCGTCTGCAGGCGGACAGAATCCAGACGGTTCTTCCACAGGCGGCGTGAAGCATGCAGCAGATCGAAATGGCCGAAAGCCGGAAGGCGCGGCACCTGATCACGGACAAAGCGGTGGCGCGTCTTCACTCGCGGCCAGTCAAATGCTTTGCCGTTAAACGTCACCAGATTCTTCAGAGAATGACTGTCTCTCAGAAAAGCATTGAAAAAGGCCGCCTCATGTCCGGGCCCGGGGAGGAAATACTGTCTCATGATCACACCGGCCGGAGTCACACGGGCCAGGCCGATCAGAAAAATCATCTGCCCGGTTCCGGAAGCCAGTCCGGTCGTCTCCGTATCAAAAAAGAGCAGATCTTCCGCCGCCAATCCGTATGCGGAAAGCGGATGCACGGAAGATCCCTTCTGCCAGTCTGAAACCGTCTTAAAAAGAGCGCCTGCCGAATAAGGGCCGATCGCTGTCTCCGGCTTCAGTCTTTCAGTATGGACCAAAACGTACTGATTATCAAAATGACGGATCTCCGCATCCATATCCCGTGCCGCCTGCCTGATCTCCCGTTCATAGGTGTCGGAATCGGTGCTTACTTTTTTCTCTTTGTGTTCCTGATTTTCTGCTTTCTGAGCCTGGTGGAGCTGTTTTTTATAAAGCTGAAGCTTTCGTTTTAGCGACACATTGATCGATCCTTTAAAAGGCGAATCAGAGCCTGTTTGGCCGCCTTTCCTTCGTTGACGAAACCGATGCAGGACGGGCAGCCGGACTCGCAGCCGCACCGCTCGGCCATCTCCTTTGCTTTTTCAAGCAACTCGGGCATCGCTTCATAGAGCTTTCTGCTGAGGCCGATTCCGCCCGGGTACTTGTCATAAATAAAGACGGTCGGCCGTTCCGTGTGCGGCGCCTTGATTTTCGGGACAACGGAAAGGTCCGCCTGATCGCACATCACGTACAGCGGAGCGGCGTGACGCAGCAGATGGCTCAGCCCGACCAGTGCCCCCTGGAAGATATCTTTTCCGAACCGGTCTACCCAGTCACTGGGAAAGCTGATCCATGCCGCATTGGTATGCATTTCCAGTTCGGGCAGGTGAATCCGTCCCCAGCCGATATTTTCAAGCGTTTCAAATCGTATTTTCTTAAAAACAGTCGGCAGCGCGCGTACAGAAACATCGCCATAGCCCTTTTCGGCATCGGCCGAAGGAAGAAAGCCGCGCTCATCCGTTTCCAGGACATCGAGCTGAACGGCCAGATCCGAATCCGTGTAATAGTTGACGTCCACGCGCCGGATATACGCCTTCCGCTCTTTCAGATCCAGTTCGTCCACATGATACTGCCGGCCCTGATGGATATAGATCGCATCTTCATAGAGCATCGTCATCGCTCCGAAGCGGTCCATCTCCCCGATCACCTTCACGTGTCCCCGGTCTGTTATATCTACGATGGCAAATGAATCCTGAACAGCGGAACGAAGACTGATCTCATTGGCCGGAAAAGCATCGCTCATCCAGTACCACTTGCCCGCCTGATAATGCAGGACATCTTCATCCGATAAAAATTCGCACAGTTCGTCCGCTTGCTGGCCGCCGAACGTATCGCCCTTTTTAAACGGCAGCTCATAAGCGGAACATTTGACATGATCGACGAGAATCATCAGGTTATCGGGATTGATCCGCGCCTCTTCCGGTTTTCTCGAGAAAAAATAATCCGGATTGCCGGTCATGTACTGGTCAAGCGGATTAGAGGAAGCAACCATGATAATCACGGCATCCTCGCTCCGTCTGCCGGTACGGCCTGCCTGCTGCCAGACACTGGCCATGTTGCCGGGATAGCCGGTCATAATGCAGACTTGCAGCCGGCCGATGTCCACGCCGAGTTCAAGGGCATTCGTGCTGACCACGCCCATAATCTCGCCGTCTCTCAGCCCCTTCTCAATTTTTCTTCTTTCCAGCGGAAGGTAACCGCCCCGATACGCACAGATTTTCGCACGTGCTTCCCGGCCGCTGTTCATTTTCTGAAGATGGCTGACGAGAAGCTCCACTTTCAGGCGGCTCCTCGCGAAAACAATCGTCTGTATGCCGTTTTTGATAAACCGCGCCGCCAGATCCTTTACGGCAAGCATGTCGTCCTCACGTACATTCAATTGTTTATTAACAACCGGCGGATTATAGAACAGGAAATGCTTTCGTACGCTCGGCGCGCCGTTGCGGTCGATCAAAGCCATCTTCCGCCCGGTCAGCGCCTCAGCATGCTCTTTCGGGTTGGCAATCGTCGCCGACGTACAGATAAACTGGGGACGGCTGCCGTAATAGCTGCAGATCCGGGCCAGCCGGCGCAGAACATTGGCCACATGGCTTCCGAAAACTCCCCGGTACGTATGCAGTTCATCAATGACAATGTATTTCAGATTTTCAAACAGCGACACCCATTTTGTATGGTGAGGCAGAATGGATGAGTGAAGCATATCCGGATTCGTCATGACGATCTGCCCCGCCTGCCGTATTTTCTGCCTGATTTCTCCCGATGTGTCGCCGTCGTATGTATAACTTTTCAGAGGGACTCCGATCGCGTCGATCAGTTCTCCCATTTCATTTTTCTGATCCTGCGCGAGCGCTTTGGTCGGAAAAAGATAAAGCGCCCGGGACGACGGATCGGAAAGAACGGTCTGCAGTACCGGGAGATTATAACAAAGCGTCTTGCCGGACGCTGTCGGCGTCACAAGAACGAGATCTTTTCCGGCCAGAACGGTCTCAAAGGCTTCCGCCTGATGGACATAAAGCGATCCGATGCCGCGCGCAACAAGCGCCCGCTTCAAACGCCCATCCAGATTTTCCGGAAAAGGAGCCATCATTGCCTTTCTGCCGGGAATGGTGTGCCAATGTACAATATTCGGATCCTTTTTCAGCATCGCCAGCAGATCCGCCATCGATTGACGCACTTTCATCCGGGACACCTTCCTTATCCTTTTTTATAAAGCTCGGTCAACTACTGACTAACTTTTGCCTTTAATTATAGCATAACGAATAAATGTTCGCTATATAAAGTGTATGATTTATTCTACTATAAAGATGAGATTCACCGCATCGAATCAATGAAACGAGGAGGTTGTTTTTATGAAGACTTTGAACCAGATCGTTGCCGGGGATAAGCGGATTGCTGTTCTGACAGGTGCCGGCGTCAGCGTCCCCTCCGGAATCCCACCCTTCCGCGGAAGCAACGGGCTCTATCAGCATGCCGATGTCGGACGTTATCTTTCAATGAACTATTTCGAGAGCCGGCCCGAATCATTCTGGGCGTTCTACTGGTCCCTGTTTGACGCGGACCTGCTGCTCGGCGCAAAACCCAATCCGGTCCATCTTTGGCTGAGCAGCCTTGAAAAAGACAGAGAAGTGACCGTTATGACACAAAATATCGACGGCCTCCATTCAAAAGCAGGAAGCCGTCATGTCATCGAGGTACACGGCGCTTTCGACCGCACTGTATGCCCGAAATGCGGGGCTGTCTACCCGACCGATTCTGTCCGTCATGAAAAAGTTCCGCGCTGTACGGCCGAAGATTCTAAAGGCGGTATTTGCGGAACTGTCCTGAAACCGGATATTGTGCTTTTCGGTGAAGCTGTCCGTGGTTTTGAGCAGGCGGAAAATGCGGTTCGGACCGCCGACCGTCTGCTCATTTTAGGCACGTCGCTGACCGTGACGCCAGCCAACCTGCTTCCCGTCTATGCGGCCATGAACGGGATTCCCACCTTGCTCGTCAATGACCGTCCGGCCGTGCAGATGGACAGCATCGACACTTTTATCAAGGCAGATTTCAACCACTTTGATCCGGACACGCTGAGCTGATCCGATTATTCGGAGATGTTCTTCCGGGATTGCCCGGATTTTTTTTAAAGTGCCCTTTCGCCCTTCAGCCAATCGATCAATTGACTGACTTTCGACCAATGATAGTCCGGCCGTGCGGGAAAAGAGCTCGACTGGGTGACCGGAAGCCACTGCACGGCCGCCGTTCTGATACCCGCGGCTTTTCCTGCCAGAATATCCGTATTGCTGTCCCCGATGTAGATGGCTGTTTCCGGCAAGGCCGCAAATTTATTAAGCGTCTTTTTGATCCCCTCCGGATCCGGCTTGGGCCTGCTGACATCGTCGCCTGTGATCACACTTTCAAAAAAGCCTTTAAAACCGAGCGCTTTTTCAGACAGGCGGTAAGCGCGCCGGCTCTTTCCGGTGATCACACCGATTTTCATCCGGAGCTCTTTCAGCTCCTGAAGCAGATTTACAATATCCGAATTGTCCTCAACATAATCGTGATGCCGGTCTTCATAGATCTGATAATAAGAGTCAATAGCTTCCTGAATCTTCTCTTTATGCCGGAAGTTCCTGGCGATCATACTGTCTTCCGTCGGACCGAACATCGAAACGATTCCATTTTCATCAAAAGAGCGTCCGTCGAACTTTTCGAAGACCTGCTTCATGCCGTATATCGCCAGCGGCAACGTATTGGCGAGCGTGCCGTCGAAATCAAACAATACCGTATTGACGTTCATTTTCTTCCTCCCCATCTGATCTCCTGTTTCTCCATCATACCATAATGAGCAAAAGGCTTTGTAAAAGAGAAGTTAAGGCACAATTAGGAATCTGTTTCACCAAGCTGCCTGAGCAGCTGCCCGAGGTGAACGACGGGAAGATGGCAGATAAAATCCTCACAGAGAAAATAGGTTGTCCGGCCGCCGATGGCCGAATACACGTTCAAGTGCGGATTCAGCTTTCCCAGCGTATCTTCGTCCCCCGCAAAAAGAGTCACTTCAGGAAGAAAAAGCGATTGCAGCCGCCTGATGGCATCATTGAAAGAGTCTCCCTTCCCGCCTTTCAGGACGATGAGTTCTTTCGGAATGGATGCCCGAAAGAGCAGAGCCGTCAGCATAAAGGTGTAACCGGGCGGATAAGTACGAATATCTTCGGCAAAAGCGGAAAATACTTTTTCCGCATAACGGGCATAGCCGCTCTCTCCGGTCCGCTGCGCAAGGCGCAGCAGAACAAAAGCTGCCGCACTGTTTCCGGACGGAATCGCATGGTCATAGGCGTCTTTCGTCTTAAGAACCAACTGTTTGTCACGAGCGGCACAGAGCCTGAATCCGCCGCCCGCCTCATCCCAGAACCGGGCGATCATCTCATCGGCAAGGTGCTTCATTTCTTTCAGGTAAATCGGATGAAAGGTTGCTTCGTACAGAGCTTCACAAGCGAGTGATAAGAATGCGTAATCATCCAGATAGGCGTCATATCTTGTTTCGCCGTCGCGAAAGCGGGCCATTAATCTTCCGTTTTGTATCAGATGCTTTTCGACGAATTGCCACGCACTTTCTGCTAAGTTTACATAATCTTTTTTATGTAGAACAAAGCCTGCCTTAGCCAGAGCCGTGATCATCAGTCCGTTCCAGGAGGTCAGAATTTTATCATCTTTGCGCGGATGCACACGGCCGTTCCGTGCTTCAAGCAGCTTCTTTCCGGCTTCATGCAATCGGTCCGCAAGTTCTGCTGCGCCGACAGAAAATCTTTGGGCCAGATCGGCCGGATCGGTCCCAATCAGGTTCGGTATGTTCTTCCCGTTGAAATTTCCTTCGCGGGCGATATGATACGCGGTGCAGAACAGCCTTGCCTGCTCTTTTCCGAGAATTTCGCAGACTTCTTCCCGCGACCAGACATAGTATTTCCCTTCGATCCCTTCCGAGTCCGCATCTTCCGCACAATAAAAACCGCCGGACGGACTGCGGAGTTCCCTGCCGCAGTATTCAAAAATATCATCGATCACACGCTCAAAAAGCGGATCGGCGGTTGCCTGGTAGGCTTCCGTATAGGCGATCGCAAGCATGGCCTGGTCGTAAAGCATTTTCTCAAAATGCGGAACCAGCCATTTCCTATCCGTTGCATAACGCGAAAATCCGCCCCCGATATGATCGTGAATGCCGCCCCTGGCGATCGACACAAGCGTTTTTCGGACCATCCCGACGGCCCGTCCGTTTTTTCTCCAGCGCGCGTAACGCAGCAGAAACAGGAGCTGATGAGGCGCCGGAAATTTCGGAGCCGCTCCGAACCCGCCGTACTGCGGATCAAAATTTTGCAGAAGGTGATTAAAAACTTCATCGAGAACGTCTTCGGGCAGGGAGACATTCCGTCTCGATTCTTCCGACAGCGTTCTGACAATCCGGTCTGCCAGGCTTTCAATCTCGGAAGGATTGTCATCATATTGCTTTTTCAGAGACAACAAAACATCCTTAAAACACGGATGGCCGTACACGCTTGTTTTCGGGAAATAGGTGCCTGCATAGAACGGATTCCGGTCCGGCGTCAGAAACACGTTCAGAGGCCATCCGCCTTGTCCGCTGAGGGCCTGACATACTTTCATGTACACCGCATCAATGTCCGGACGTTCCTCACGGTCCACCTTGATGGACACATAATATTGATTCAGCAGCCCTGCCGTTTCTTCATCTTCAAATGATTCGCGTGCCATCACATGGCACCAGTGACATGTAGCTTTATCACGCCAGCTCAGGAATACCCAATCGATACGAAAATAAGTTTATTTTCGCGTTTCGCTTTGTCGAATGCATCGGCTCCCCATGGATACCAGTCAACCGGGTTGTGTGCATGCTGAAGCAGATACGGAGACTTTTCAGCGATTAATCGATTGGGTTTCTTATTGATCGGCATGGAACCACCTTCTTTCTTTATCAGCTCTTCTTCTTTATCTTACCCTAAGAATACGGCAAAAACGAATGGTATGAGGTTTCGGGGAAAAAAATATGAGTATTTCTTTCGTTCATTTTCCTGCTGAGCCTTCAGATGATGACCGGCCTTTCCTGAGACATCAATCTCTCGAAAGACGGAGAGCGCTTCCGTGAATAACGGACTTCTGCAACAGCCGATAAACTCCTGTCACGGTTGATAAACCGGGTGTACCTGCTGACGACCGATTAATCGCCGGCGACGGCCGATAAAACCGCGGTAATAATCGGTAAACAGCTCAATAATGGACTAAAATCCGATCCATACAGCCAGGCCGCCGGCCAGTATCGGTCCGAGAATCCTCATCCCCGAAAAAATTGGCTAATTGCCCCCAAAGCAGCAGACAATCGCCCTAAAAGGGCCTCGATTCGCCCTATTCCGGCGAAATATCGGCCCATCAGGAGTTTAAACCGAAAGCAACCGCTGATAAGCAGCCATTTAAAGTTGATAGCCGGCATTTTCATCAATCGCGGCAGCCGAAGAAAAAGATCGGGCATCTCCGCAGGCAGCGCCTGTCTGCGCCGGACAGCCCTCTTTTTCAGCGAAATAAACCGCCGTTCTCATGAGCATTCCGGAAGAATCGATGGCATTTTCACGCTGGGGCCCGACTGATACATGAGTTGAGGGGATACCCATTAAAATAAAAACCGCCCGCCTAAGTGAACGGCCGATCGGTTTCTAAAGAAACTATAGGAGTGATCGAGCACTTTTTTTCTCTTTGCAAAAACTCTCTTGCCTCCGCAAGAAAGGCATTTATCCTGCCGGATATGAATGAAAAGAAGGCGGAAGAAAGGGAGCAAGACGGGTGTTTGAAGCGGACTGCCGTTTGTTGTTTTTCCTTTCACTAAATTGCGATACCGTTTTTCGTAATCACGATACCCCACATCTTGCGATCCAATTCATAATAATCGGCAACATCCGGGTATAATTTCTTTACATACTTTTCCATAACAATGGTGTCAATCAGATGTTTATTCAGTTCCTGATCCCACTGCTGCGGATGGATTTCATGGTATCCAATCGGATTCAATATCCGTTTCGTTATTTTATTTTTTGATGCGGGGACGCAGACCATCCACCAGTCCCAGGCGGGCTGTCCCATGCAGAGTCCATCGTCCTGATAAACAGATATCAAGTCTCTGTCGAAAAAGAAATAGTCGACGCCGTTGCTGAGCGTACCCGAGGAATCACTTATATGGGTGACATCCATTCTGTGTCCGTAAACCAGGCTGTTCAGCGCCTCACTGTAAATAACGTTTATAAAATCGGGCCTTATATTCCTGAACTGGACGTCAGAATTGATGATTCCGACAACTTTATAATCCGTACTGTTGAGATAACTCATAAAATCATAGATATAAATATAGGGTTTGCCGTATTTTTCTTTGGCGCTTCTTTTCACGATGTGAAACTTAATGTCCGGAAAATGGGCCTTAAGCGTATCTGCTTCTTCTTCCGTATTCAGAGAAACGACATCAAAACCCGCATCCAGCCATGATTTTATGGCCCTTTTTTGTGCCTCTATTCTGTCGGGACTGACGGAAGTCGCCACTAAGATGGGCTTGAGCTTGAGCGCTTTTCTATTTGAAACAGCCGGAATTTCCGTCCCTTCAAGCCTTTTTTCCGGTGTCTTGGAAGCAGGAAGCTCAAGAAAAGGAGCCGCGGCTTTCTTCTCATAGTTAATGCCGTTGGGTGAAACAGCCGGAATTTGCAGCTTTTCAGGCTTCGTCTCCGGCACTTCTGCGAGAGGGGGCTCCGGTGATGAAACCGTATCTTCCGCCTCATATTTGATACTGTTTGGTGAAGCGGCCGGAATTTCCGTCCCTTCGAGCCTTTTTTCCGGCGTCTTGAGAGCAGGAAGCTCAGGCAAAGGAGCCGCGGCTTTCTTCTCATAGTTAATGCCGTTGGGTGAAACGGCCGGAATTTGCAGTTTCTCAGGTTTCGTCTCCGGCACTTCTGCGAGAGGGGGCTCCGGTGATGAAACCGTATCTTCCGCCTCATATTTGATACTGTTTGGTGAAGCGGCCGGAATTTGCTTTTCTTCGGGTTCCGTCTCCGGCACTTCTGCAGCAGGAGATTCCAGTGGAGAAGCCGTATCTTCCGCTTCATATTCAATGCCGTTTTTGGAAATCACAATATCCCACATTTTACTGTTCAGTTCACGTTTTGCTGCGCCGGGATACAATTTTTGCAAATAATTTCTGAAAACGACACTTTCGATGAGATACTGGTTCAGCGATTCATACCACTCCTTGGGGTGGATCTGATGGAAGGCAATTTTACTTAATAACCGTTTGGTCGGTTTATGAGCCGCAGCGGCAACGCAGACCATCCACCAGTCCCAGGCGGGCTGTCCCAGGCACATTCCGTCGTCCTTGTAAATCGGAATCAGGTTTTTATCGAAGAAGAAATAGTCGACTCCGTTCCTGAGAGTCCCATAGTTATCACTAAGATGGCTCACATCGAGCCTGTGTCCGTATACAAGACTGCCGGCCGCCTCCCGCCGGATAAAATCAACAAAATTGCGGCGGACGCCTTTAAAATAGATATCGGAATTGACGATCCCGACAATATCGTAATCCGTGCCGCTCAAATAGCGCATGATATCGTAGATATAGATATAGGACCGCCCGTATCGTTTTTTAGCGCTTCTTTCAATGATATGGAAGTGGATATTGGGAAAATAAGGCTTCAGCCGCTCGGCCTCTTCCCGGGTGTTCAGAGCAACTACTTTAAAACCCGTTTTCAGCCATGTATCAATCGCTTCTGTTTGCAACTTAATATCATCCGGTTTAATGGAAGTCGCTACTAAAATATCCTTTGTGTTTTCATTTTTCTCCGGCACACGGCATTGGCTCGCCCCGCTGTTTTGATCCGTCTGTCCAGTCTTGCCGACAGTTAATGGTTCTTCCCGGATAATTCTGATTTTGAAATTTTCGTGTTTTTGAAAAATGCTCAAATCATGATTCGCCGAATGCATCAGACACTCCTCCTGAAATATTTTTTCTCTCAAAAGCAAAAATAAAAATATGCTGAATCTTAATTCAACGGCCGCCGTCTGTATTTATTGCGAAAAATCGAAAAGCGGCATGCCTATAAATATTTTTCATACCCGTTTTTCTTAAGCATTTCGACTAAAGCTTTTACGTCCTGCGCCCTGGACTTCGGACAAACAATAATCGTACCGCCGATTTCCATGACAATCATGTCGCTGAGTCCGATCGTGGTTATGAGGCTATCGAGGCTGTAAATCGTAGAATTCTCGGTATCAATGCCTAAATGTTTTCCAACGACGGAATTATTATGGTCGTCTTTTCCGATCAGGATGGAAATGGCCTCCAGGCTCCCGAGTCGAAGGAGATGTCATCCAGGCCGCTGTAGGCGGCTTCAATCATCGGGGAAAAACGGGAAGTACCTTGATACTTCAAAGCTTCGGACAGTCTCTTATAATGCTCGGGCATGTGATGCCGGATTCCGGCTGCCAGTGCCTGCAGCTGCCCCGCAACAATACCGCTGTTCCATAGATATTTTTCTGTTTTGATATATTTTTCGGCCGTTTCAGGATCAGGCTTCTCTTTAAATTGGACGACTTTATATATTCCTTCCCGACTCTCGGCGCCGATTCGTATATAGCCGAACGCCGTGGACGGATAAGACGGCTTAACGCCGACAACCATAATGTCGCCGCTGTCTTCGGCCGCCTGACAGGCCTTCCGGACAGCGTTCAGATAGCCGGCTTTATTCTTAACGTAGCTATCGGCCGGAATAAAACATACCGAGCCTCGGCCGAACATTTTTTCTAAATATAAAGTTGCGTAAGCGATGCACGCTGCTGTATTTTTTTTTAAGGGATCTGTAATGATATTTGAAAGCGGAATGAAGTCCTTAACGGCCTCTTCTGTCATATTAAGATAATCTTTGTTGGTGATCACAAAGCATCTTTCTGCCGGAATCACTTCACATATACGTTCAATCGTCTGAACAAGGAACGGTTTGCCGCCGTCAATAGATATAAACTGTTTCGGTTTCTTTTCTCTGGAAAGAGGCCACAGCCTTGTTCCGGAACCTCCGGCCATAATAACGGCATAATTTTCCATATAACATAACGCACTCCTGTTGATTGATGATAAAACACACGGAACTGCAAAAAGCCTACGCTCTCAGGCTGCGGATATACGAATCATAAGTCAACCTGAGCCCTTCCTCCAGACCGATTTTCGCTTTCCATCCTAATTTTTCTATTCTGGACGAATCCAACAATTTTCTCGGCGTTCCATCCGGCATGCCCGGATCAAAAACGATGTCGCCTTTGTAATCCACTGTTTTTTTAATTAATTCCGCCAGATCGCGAATACTTAACTCCCGACCCGTGCCGATATTGATATGGCTGCGGCCGTTGTAAGTTTCCATCAGATAGACGCACGCGTCTGCCATATCATCCGCAAATAAGAATTCTCTGAGAGGCGTTCCGGTGCCCCACAATTTCACGGCCGGTTGATCGAGTCGTTTCGCAGCTTCCATTTTTGATAGAATAGCCGGAATAACGTGAGAACCGTTCGAGCCGAACTTATCATTCAGGCCGTACAGATTTGTGGGCATTGCGCTGATGAAATTCGCGCCGTACTGTTCTTTATAGTAGCTGCACATCTTAAGCCCCGATATTTTCGCCAGAGCGTAAGCTTCATTTGTCGGTTCCAGAGGACCTGTCAGCAAGTATTCTTCCTTTATCGGCTGAGGGCACAGTTTGGGATAAATACAGGAGCTGCCTAGAAAAAGAAGCTTCTTGACTTTATGGCGAAACGCGCTTTTAATGACGTTGCATTCCATGAGTAAATTATCCATAATGAAGTCTGCCGGGTAAGTGCGGTTGGCTCCGATTCCTCCGACCTTGGCCGCCGCCAGAAACACATAGTCAATTTTTTCTTTTGCGAAGAAGTCTTCAACTGCTGCCTGATTCGTTAAATCGAGTGCTCCATGGGTCCTGCCGATGATATTTTTATAGCCATTCCGATTCAGACTTCTAACTAAGGCAGAGCCGACCAGTCCGGTATGCCCTGCCACATAAATACAGCTGTTTTTTTCCATTGCAGTCAGCGCCCTTTGTTTTTTAGCATTCGTCGTTCAGCCGCTTCGGTCATGATTCATCATCATTTTAACAAGCTGTTCAAAGGTCACATTCGTTTTCCATCCAAGTTTGCTTTTGGCCTTAGACGGATCCCCCAGCAGCAGATGAACCTCGCTCGGCCTGAAGTTCTCGCTGCTGACGGAAATTAATTCTTTGCCGGTGTCCGCATCGATCCCCTTCTCATTTAACCCTTCACCGGTCCAGGTCAATTGAATACCGGCGATTCTAAAGGCCAGCTCGCAGAATTCCCTCACGGTATGCGTTTCTCCGGTTGCGATCACATAGTCGTCGGGGTGATCCTGCTGCAGCATCAGCCACATCGCTTCGACATAATCGCCTGCAAAACCCCAGTCCCTTTTTGCATTTAAATTTCCTAAAACGAGTTTTTCCCGTTTTCCGTTCAATATGTCGGCGATACCGGTTGTAATTTTTCGAGTCACAAAGTTTTTTCCTCTTCTCGGCGATTCATGATTAAAAAGGATGCCGTTGCAGGCAAACAGACCGTATGCTTCTCTGTAATTGATTGTAATCCAGTAAGCATAGAGCTTTGCAGCCGCATAAGGGCTCCTCGGATAAAAGGGCGTATTTTCATTCTGGGGAATCTCTCTGACCAGACCGTAAAGTTCACTTGAGGAAGCTTGGTAGAATCTAATGTTTGGGTTGACTTCCTTAATACACTCCAGGATACGCAAGGTCCCCAATGCATTTACATCCGATGTGAATTCCGGAATATCAAATGAAACACTGACATGGCTCTGGGCGCCCAGATTATAAAATTCAGCCGGCTGAATCGCATAGATTAATTTGCTTAAACTATTTGAATCGCTTAAATCTCCGTAGTGGAGAAACAATCTCTGCCGATCTTTTGTTTGATTTTTCAATAAATGATCGATTCTTTCTGTGTTCGGGGAACTGTGCCGCCTGACAATACCGTGCACCTCATAGCCCTTCTTAAGAAGAAGCTCGGCTAAATAAGATCCGTCCTGTCCCGTAATGCCGGTAATTATGGCTTTTTTCATTAGCGCAACACCTCATAATTCAATTACTCTATACGTTATTAATCTTTAGGCATTTTTGATTGTACTGGCACCTATTTATTGAAAGGATTATTAGCGGAGGACGTTTGTCTCACAGAAATTTTACGCAGCAGGTCTCTGCCCGCCATTTTCGCCGGGCTCTTTGCCTGTCCGCCATATGAATCGCGAACCGGCCGGTTTTGCTTGGAGAGAATATCCGGTCTTTCGCTGCGGCAGCGTTTCATCGGCCGAACTGAATCCGTCAGCGGCAGGTCTGAATGAGAAAGAGTTTAAGGAAAAAAGCGGATGGCTGAAACACGCAGTGGAGAAGGCCGGCTGCCTGAGCCTGAACACCGGACAGCAGATGTTGTTTCTAAAAAAGATAGGGCGGCATGCTTCGCATTCGGGGATAATGCTTCCGTATCTTGGCATCTGTCAGCGTCTCGGAGCGATTAATCGATGCATGTCTGAACGGCAGCTGATAAAGCAGCTTGTAACAGCCGCTGATCCGCAACGGATAATAAAAGTGCGGCGATGAAATCGATTTCAACAGCGGCGGGATTCGGCACCCGGCAGCGGAAAACGGGCAAAAAGATTCCATATTATGACAAAGGCCATGAGATTGACCTCATGGCTTTTGTGGGAGAAAAATAAATTTGGAAAACAAGTCTTACATTTTGAACACCATGCAATTTTTTGTCAGCGCTTCAAGCTGTTTTTGATTGATTCCGAATCCGATTCCTTTACCGTCCGGGACACGGATATAACCATTTTCAACTTTTATCTCAGGTTCAATAATGTCGCGCGGCCAATAGCGTGAAGAAGCAAACAGATCTCCCGGAAGTGTGAAGCCTTCAAGCGCCGCCAGAGCAATATTGTGTGCTTTAGCTACGCCGAATTCAATCATTCCCCCGCACCAGAGCGGAATGCCTTCTTTCAGACAAAGTCCGTGAATTTTCAGGGCCTCGGCCCAGCCGCCGACGCGGGCCATTTTCAGATTGACGACCCGGCAGCTGCCGAGCTTCAAAGCAGAACGTGCATCATCAAGCGAGCAAATACTTTCATCCAGACAGACCGGCGTTTTTATCTGATGCTGCAGGGCCGCATGTTCAACGAGATCGTTGTACGCAAACGGCTGCTCGATCATTTGCAGTTTAAAGGCATCGAGCTGCTTCAGATGCTCCAGATCCCGTAACGAATAGGCCGAGTTGGCATCGGCCGTCAAAGCTATATCCGGAAACCGGTCTCTGATTAGAGAAAGCAGGGCTACATCCGTCGAACGGGAAATCTTTATTTTGTAGCGCTGATAACCGGATGCCGAATAATGTTCAATCTGCCGGACCGCCTCTTCATTATTTCCCGCTGCAATCACGGCGCCAGCCGCCACTTTTTTTCTCACCGATCCGACTAACCGGCCGAGATACAGGCCTTTTTCCTTGGCATACAGATCCCATATTGCCTGGCTTAAGCCCGATTTGGCCATCCTGTTTCTCCGAATGCCGGACCATAGGGCATCCAGCACCCGGGGACCGGAAATTTCCCGATGCCGCATCAGGGGAATTAAATAGTCACGCAGCATCAGCCAGCAGGTAGCGATTGTTTCCTCCGTATACCACGGGCTGGAAAAAGGATCGGCTTCCCCATAGCCTGTTCTTCCCTCCCGATCCCTGGCTTCAATGATGATCGCTTCACGCTTTGTGACGGTTTCCAGGTGAGTGATGAAAGGTGTTTTCAGCGGCGATGAAATTAGTCGAAGGGTGATTGAATCAATCTCCATCTCATCACTCCCACTTCAGTCGAGCCAAAATTTTCGGCCGGACAGACAGTCTATTTGCGTCCGGTACGGTCGATCAGAAACTTGAGGGCTTTTTGCGAAAAAACCGACTCCTTTTCGAGATGAACCGCATGGCCGGCCGAACCAATCACTTGCCGGTCCACTTTTTTTAAACGTTTGCCCATCTGATCCGCAATGCGGCAAAATTTCCGGTCAAGCCGGCCCGTCAGCAACAAAACCGGAAAAGAGAGCGAATCAAGATCATCCCACCACGACGGCTGGGAACCGGTGCCCATGCCGAGCAGGTTGCCCGCCAGTCCGTTTTCACTGCACGCCAGCCGTTCCCTTCTTAATTTTTCCCGTTTTTCCGCCGCCATCTGCTTCTGCGATTCAAAAAGGGGGATGTTCTCCCAATAATCAACAAACCGCCTGATTCCCGAATGCCTGATAAAATCGGCGAGTTTTCGATCGTGGAGCCTGCGTGCTTTCCGGCTGTCTTCATCCGCCAGTCCGGGTGAGGCGCTTTCGAGTATCAGGCTGCGAACCCGGTCCGGGCAGGTACAGGCAAAACCGAGTGCGAGCCTTCCGCCCATCGAATAGCCCAGAATATGTACTTTCTCAAGCCCCAGCCTGTCAATCAGGGCTGCCAGGTCATTGACGGCTTCATCCATTGCATATCGCCGCGGATCTGCCGGACAGGCCGTCTGTCCGTGTCCCATTAAATCGATTTTGACCAGCCTGAACCGGTCTCCGAGCGCCTGATCGAGAAACTGCCAAGTCGCGAGACTCCCTGTGAATCCATGAAGAAGCAGCACCGTTTCGCCCTGTCCGGACATTTCAATATGATAGGCGATGCCGCGAAGTGTGACGATCATTGTCCGTCCCTTCCTAAAACCGCCGATATTTGTTCATTGACAAGGAGCCTTAGCCGCCCCCGTCTGCGGACGTTTTCTTCACGGTTTGTCCGGATCTCAATGATTTTCAATCCCGGTTTTGAAAACGAACGGGTGAAGGCCGCTGTAAATTCGCTCCAGCTGCGGACATTCTGATAATCTGCTCCATAGAGCCGTGCCGCATTGGCAAAATCCAGCCCGTGGGGCGTGCCGAACAGTGTTTCAAAATAATCCTTTTCCGCAGCCTGGGGGAGGAACGAAAAGATTCCGCCCCCGTTGTTATTGATCAGAACGATGGTCAGATCGGTCCGCTGCTGTTTGGCCGCCAGGAGGCCGTTCATATCGTGAAAAAAGCTGAGATCGCCGATCACGAGTACTGTGGGCTTGCCGGCAAGGCTGACGCCGACGGCAGTCGAAACGACACCGTCGATTCCGTTTGCGCCCCGATTGGCATAGACCGCCGCATCCCGGGTGTCTGTAAAGAGAAACGTATCCAGCTCCCGGATCGGCATGCTGTTTCCGACAAACAGGCAGGATTGATCGAGCAGCAAATCGCCGATCTGAACCATGGCTTTTTCCTCACTCAGCTTTTGTTCATCACGGACACTGAGCAGTGCCGTTTTGGCAGCCTGATTGATTTTTTTCCAAAGGAGCGGCCAGTCCCGGCGCCCGCTCTGCGGAAGAAGTCCGGTCAGATCACGGCAAAACCGTTCTTCATCGCAGTAAATCATTTCCGTTGCCGCCGCTGAAGGATCGCGCCAGCCCCGGCCGCCGTCAACCACAAAGTGAGGCGTCCGCTGCTTTTTCAGCCAAAGCGTCAGGGCTTTGGAAACAGGCATCGGCCCGAAACGGATGATCAAATCCGGCTGAAGAAGCGAAGCCGTCCGATCATCCCGCAAAAAAGCATCGTAGCACTCGATGATGTTTGAAAAAGCATGCGGTCCGCGTCTGAGCTGCGAAAGCGGATCGGCAAGAATCGGAAAACCGAGATGCTCCGCAAAAGCCGTTACGGCCTCTTCTGTCCCTGAGGATTCCAGCTGCCCGCAGATAATGATCCCTTTTTGGGCTGTTCGGATCGTTTCAGCAATCAAACGATTGTCTGAAACGGACAGGGCGAGTAGACCGCCGTGTATGCGGACAGCTTTTTCCTCCTGCCGGCGATAGCCGGCGGCCGTCTTCATGTCCGGCAGAAGCGGTTCTCTTAACGGAAAATTAAGATGCACCGGGCCGAAAGGACGGGTAAGAGCCAGCGAAACGGCCCGGGCGCAGACGGTCCGCGTGTGCCGGAGCAGGGAAAGGTCGTTTTCCGGTACCTCCATTTCGATAAACTGTTTCACATGGCTGCCGTACAATTCCGACTGGCCGATCGTCTGCGGCGCGCCGACATTCTGAAGCTCGTAAGGCCGGTCTGCCGTCAGTACAAGAAGCGGAACCCGGGCGCAGAATGCCTCGACGACGGCCGGATAATAATTGGCCGTTGCCGTTCCCGACGTGCAAAGCAGCGCGACCGGTTTTTTCTTTGCTTTAGCCAGACCAAGTGCCAGGAAAGCGGCAGAACGCTCGTCAATATCAAGATAAACCCGGATTTTCGGATTTTCCGCAAAAAGCAGGGCAAGCGGTGTGGATCTGGAGCCGGGGCTTATGACGACATCGCGGACCCCGTTAATCGAAAGTTCATCAACAAAAGAAGATAAGTAAGCCGTAAGCAGTTCACTATGATTCATCATTTCACCTCAAATGCGCTCAGCATCGGACGGAATTTGACCGCTGTTTCTTCATATTCTTTTTCCGCTATTGAGCCCTCAATCACGCCGCACCCGGCAAAAAGCGTTGCCTGCTTTCCCCGGATCAGCGCCGAACGGATCCCGACCGCGAACTCGCCGTTGCCAAATGCGTCCGACCAGCCGATCGGAGAAGCATATAATCCGCGTTCCAGATTTTCATTTTCGCGGATCCAGTCTACCGCCTGTTCCGTAGGAACGCCTCCGAGCGCCGGCGTCGGATGAAGCCGGTCGATCACATCGAAAACGGAAAACTCCGGATTGCACAGGCCCTGTACGGGAGTATATAAATGCTGAATATGTTTGTTCTTCATCAGAACCGGTTCAACGGGCACATTTAAGCTTTGGCACAGCCCGCCGAGCGCTTTTTTAATCGTCGAAACGACGTACTGATGTTCAAGCCGGTTTTTGGGATCGTTTAATAATGCTTCTCCCAGCCGTTCGTCGCTTTCTTCGTCTTTTCCCCGGACCATCGAACCCGCAAGACATGCCGAAAATAACTCACTGCCTTTTTTCCGGACAAGGCGTTCGGGGGTCGCTCCGAGAAAACAGTCGCCGGCGGATTCCAGGCTGAAAATAAAATTGCCTTTCTGCTGCTCCTGCAGCCTGTTTAAAACGGTTTCGGGATTGATCGGATCATCAAAAGCCAATTCCAGGGCCCTCGCCAATACTATTTTGTTAAGGCCGGACGTTTTGATTTGATCGACAGCCTTTCGGACGGTCCTTTTCCATTCATCCGGCTTTTTTTCTTCCTTTTCCATCAGCCGGCCCCTGAAATCCGGGACTGCAGGGAACTCCCCTGCTGCATTCTTTTTCATTTCCTGCAGGCGGCCCATCAGCTTTTTGGGATCGTCTCCGGCCGCGCAGGCTAAATTCAGCGTCAGATAAGCCTGTCCGTGAAAATCGGTCAGCGATACGGCCGGAATAGAAAACAAACCGGTCCCGAAGCGGCGCCAGAGCCGGGAAGGTTTCGTCTTCGGATCAAAAGAGAAAGCGCCGAGAAGGAGCGGACCGGTGCCTTCCCGGCCGGTAATTCCGGACAGAACGGCTTGATCCAGAATTTCCGACCATGTGTCTCTGACATTTTTAACACGTGAAACTTCTTTATCTGCTTCTATCTTAACTGCTTGTCCCAATCCGGCAATAATCTCATTGCCCGTCCCGTTTCGCCAAAAAAAACGTCCTTCGGAAAATCGGGACCGGCCCCTGTAAGAGAACGACAACGGGTCGACAGCGCCGGTTCTTTCCGTCAGGCTGAATAGAACCTTCCGACCCAGCCTGCCGGCTCTCTGAACGGCGGCCAGCAGTCCGTCATATTCTTCTGTTTCATAAGAGACAGCCAATACAATCACCCTAAATTCAATATAATGTACGAATTAACTACCCTATAAGATACTGCTTCAGCCGGAGCACTGTCAATCAAAGGCGCTGCCTATATCTTTCAACGGATGTAGACGAATTGATCGAATTTGTTATAAATTCGACGAATATATCTAATCGAAGATCAATTAGACTATTTTGTCGAATACATCTATAATAAGTGTACCGATTTTATCAATATTATTAAAAAGCTGAAAAACAGATGCGAACAAATGTTTTTAATGATAAAATGGAGGCAGCAAATGAAACGATATATTTCAGTTTTTATTATGGATATCAGCAGCTCGTCTTCCAAGGACAATTGGAACCGGATCACCGATTATCTGCAGGAATGGGAGCACGTGATCGACGGCTGGTGCAGCAATATTATGACGGCCAAGGTGTCGCATCGGCGCGGGGACGAAATCCTGTTTGTCGGCGAACACTGCTTTTCCGCTTACACGATTGCTCATTACATGAGCCTGTTTTGGAAGTTTGCGGAACAGAGGCCTTATTTCGGGCTGTCGCACGGTGCCGTGTCAGAGGACATTGACCGGCTCGATATCGAGATCTGGAATCATCCGCTGATCAAACAGGCCCGGTCCCAGAATGAAAAGATTAAACGGGACAGGGACCGGAAAATAACGATGCGCTTTGCCGATGAATCCGATTTGCACAACCTGATCTCGAACGCGGACGTCCTGAATCTGTTGATCGAAAATCAGCTCGTTCTGCAGCAGGGACAATCGGAAAATCAAAGGCTGGTTTATGCCCTCTACTCCATTTTCAATGAACAGAAAATAATTGCCCGACTCCTTAACAAGACGCCGTCCACGATATCTTCGCATTTTACAAGAGGACGAAGCGAACTTTTGCAGAAAAATTTTTTTCAGATTCAGAAACTGCTCGGCCTGGAAGAAGGAGCCGGAGTACAGGATTTTAATCGAATTTTGCTGCTGATTCACGACTTGAATGACGCTATCCGCGGACAATTGAAAAAATCAATGTCTTCGCTTCTTTTTTTTAATAAAGAATAGACTAAGAAGGGAAAATGGATGATTTTTCTAAGCCTGATTCTGGCCCATTTAGTGGGTGATTTTTATCTGCAGACCCGTACAATGGCCGCGCATAAATCCCAATATCTGATCAGGCATTTAGTGCATCACCTGATTCTCACCCTTTTCGTTTTGACGCTTCTGGCGCTCGCAAACCAGCGGCTCCATCTTTCATTCTTTCAGATCGCCTGCGCATCGCTCATGATTGTTCTCTTCCATTATGGCATCGATCAGGGAAAAATAATTGTTTCAAAAAAACACGGTTCTCCTTTATATCCGCTTTATCTGTTTGTGATCGACCAGTTTCTGCACGTTGCTTCAATCATGTTCGTCTGTGCGTTTTTTCTGAACGTGAATTTTCCGGCTTATTTCGATCGGCTGTCCGCAGTCATTAAGAAGGGACTCCCCCTTCAGGCAGCGCCGGTCAGTGTCCTTCTGCTTCTGGCGATCATGCTGATCGTCGCAACAACAGTCAGCGGTCATTTCATCAGATTTCTTGTCGGCATGATTCCCGACCGTTTATCCCTGTCTGAAGGAAAATATGTACTGACAAACCAGGAGACGGGATCGGACGCGTCCCGGAACACATCTTCTCTACAGGAAAAATACACTTATTTAATCAATAAAAAGAGCGATCGCACGCGAGGCGTGACTATCGGTTATTTTGAGAGGCTGCTGGTCATTGTCCTGATGGCCAGCGGAGCCTATTCAGGCATCGCTTTCATTGCAGCGGCCAAGTCGATCGCACGCTTCAAGCAGATGGACGACCGTGACTTTGCGGAATATTTTCTATTGGGCACCCTTGCCTCAATGTTTATCGGCGTCGTTTGCGGAATCGTTATCAAATTCATCATAAGCCGTGCCCTGTAATCGGCCGCTGTGAAATCCGGATTTTTACGGATACCGCCGGAAGAGGCTTTAGCGGGGGTTTGACGTTCAATTTTTAACGGACGGCATCAAGAGCCAGCCGGCCCGGCCGGTTATTGGATTCATTTTTTCGCAGCTGTAATCGACTGTGCCAGCAAATCCGCATAGACTTTCGAACCGGCCGTGTTCAGATGCACGGCATCCGGTTCGAAATAATCGGCGTGGCCCGCGCTCGCTGTATACCAGTTTACAAGACGTACATTGGGATACATGGATACCGCTTTTTGCAGCGACTGGTTGACCGTGGCCTGCCAGGGCCTGGGCACTCGCGTATTGACTAAAATCACATGCCGGGCAGCACCGATCTCCCGGATCATTGAGGCCAGCTGATCCATCGAAAACGGACCGTTGGTACCCAGTTCAATGACGACCGCGTCAGCCAGTTTTCCCTGGTTTTTAAGCTGCTGAATAATGCCCATGGCCTCATAAAATTGCCGTCCAACCTTTGCGTCCACAGTTGCTTTTGGAAATTCATTCATCAGGAATGGTTTAACGTCGGCCATGACCGAATCGCCGATAGCTGTGACAGGCTGTTCGCTGACAGCCGCAGCTTTCGCGGCCGGTTCACCTTTGACAGGCGCTGCCTGCGCCAGCTGATGTGAACGTACGGCACGAGCCGTTTCCACCGAGGACTGAGCTCCGCCGCTGCTGGCGGCCGGTACTTTCTCCGCCTGCCGAACGCCGGCTGTATGCTGGGTGGCCGCCGTCCGCTCGCTTGCATTCGACTCGTTCAGAGCGGCGAAGGCGGCAATAGCCGCCAGGCATAAGACGATACCCAGCACTCCGCCTCCGATAATTTTCCGCCGCGATTCCGGTTTGCTTACACTATGTATTTTCTCTCGGAACTGCGCGAACGAACCGTGTCTGATCGGATTTTCAATATACCGGAACGACAGCGACGAGATCAGGAAGATCAGGGCAACTTCCGCGATGCCGCGCACAATCTGCATGCCGCCCGAGTCGAAGTTGTTGCCCATCAATATAATAACCGGATACTGCCAGAGATATATTCCGTAAGACCGTGCACCGATCCAGCGAAGCGGAGCCAGGCCCAGACATTTCCCCAGCCATGTCGACGGGTGGGCTACCGCGGCGATCACAATAACGGTCGCCGCGGAGAGCACGAAAAGTCCGCCCCGGTAAAGGAACGGATCATACTCGTCGGCCATCGTAATCATAATGAAGATCATCACCATGGCAAGGGTTCCCATTAGATCGAGGAAGATTCGTGACCATCTCGAGAGGCTGGTTGAGAGTTTCTGACTCGGCCATATAAAGGCGAGCGCGGCACCGAGCAAAATGGAGAATGCACGGGTATCCGTACCATAGTAAACTCTGCTCGGATCCATATCAGGATGATAGAGTGCGGCCATCAGCAGGGCCGAAAGGGCGGCACCGGCCAGCGCAATGAAAAATAAATGTTTGCGGATGCCTGTGAATCTGATGGCGAAAAAGAGGAATAACGGCCAGATCAGATAGAATTGTTCCTCGACGGCGAGCGACCAGAAATGGATCAGAAGCGATGGATTGGCATAGCTTTGGAAATAGGAAAGCTGATGGAAAATGTACCACCAGTTGCTGACATAGAAAAGGGCAGCGACAGCGTCCCCTTTCAACGTGCCCAGGAGCTGCGGCCTGAACAGCGACGTCCAGACAAGCAGCAGAACGACGGTCGAAATCATGCCCGGCAGCAGGCGTTTCGCCCGTCTCAGCCAGAAATGCTTAAGATGGATCGTCTGCGATCTCTCCCACTCGGAGACAAGCAGATCGGTAATCAGATATCCTGAGAGAACAAAAAAAACACTGACGCCGAGCAGGCCTCCGCTGACCCAGGAAATGCCCAGATGATAGAAAATTACAGCCATAACAGCGATAGCCCTCAGGCCGTCAAGCCCCGGCATATAGCGTCGGTGAAGGCGTCTTTCATTCAGGGCCGTCGACCGGCTCATCGGCGCCGGCCCTTTGCTTTTTATGCTTGTTTCAACTTCGTATGTATTCGGACTGCTGCTTGCTGCCGATTCAGCAAAAATCTGCTTCATGTGCCTACCGTACCCTTCTCATGCACGAGAATTTGATTTCTTTAATGAACGCAAAAAACAATAGGAAAAGGTGCGTGAAAATCCTTTTCCCTGTCAGGAAATCCCGATACATTTATTTTTCAAGATCCAGAGCACGCACGGCCTGCGTGCCCAAATTATCTGACTTTCAAAAAACATTTCAAGTGCCGCTCTGCGGCACATAAATGCCATTCCTGATTTTACAGCTTTTGCAGAATTCTGTTGCCGGTTCCGTGTCTATGTATAGCGGGCAGTTTGCATGCTCTATAAATAATATAATCGTTGCAGACTTCGTTGTCATTGTCACGATTTCCCATTTGCTCCATTTAAGGCCGCTGATTTTCGGCAAAAATTGCTGAAAAAAGCATAAAAAGCAGATGCGACAGGTTGTCATTTTGAGCCGCTCCCTACAAGGCGGCGATTAAAAAAAACTTTTTTAACATGAGAAAAAGAGAGACGGCGGGTCAATCTCCCTTGCATTATTCACGATTTGCTCTCCTACAGGTTCTCATTTAAAAACCGGGTGAGCGCCTGATTGAATATTTCATGCTGATGTGTGAGAATCTGATGAGAAGCCCGGTCGATAAAAACGATTTTCGTCCGGGACAGGGGTTCAAAATACTTCTTGTGCCTGCTGATGAACCGGTCCCGGGTTCCGTAAAGGATCAGCGCCGGCAATCGGTTCAGCCGCGGCAGCCGTTCAACCTCATTAAAGCGTTTCCCGGAAATGTAAAGATCGAGAACCGCCTTATCGTTCGATTTCATGGCATATGTGTACAGCATTTTTTTGTCAGCTTCCGTCACTTTATGGCTGTTTGCCAAAATGCTGCTTAATACGTTTTTCTTCTTCGCACGGATCAGCATCCGACCAATCTGATATTCCCAGGCCAGGAGCAGTGAGTCGATCGTCGGATAGCCCCCGGATAAAACAAGGCCGCCGACTCTTTCCGTATAGGCGAGTGCATAGGAGAGGGCAAGCTGTCCGCCGGCGGAATAGCCGGCAACGACCGGATTTTCAAGCTTCAGGCCGTCGATCAGCGCTTTTAAGTCGCCTAGGTGATCCGGAAATACGTGCTCCTGCGACTGTGAAGGCAGATAACCGCTTCTTCCGTGTCCCCTCAGATCATAAAGGACAACCTGAAAGGATTTATCCAGCTTTTCTTGATATTTGAAAATAACATGTCCCGTTAACGGCGGATGGATAAAAACGATCGGACGTCCCTGCCCGAACGTTTCATAATAAAGCTTAATTCCTTTAGGCGTTTCTATATACGGCACGGCGTCTCCCCCCGTTTATTTCCGCTTGCAAAGACTCGTGTATAAGATGCTCCAATCAGGCCCGCGGAATACACACAATTTTCTCCTTTTTACATTAGAAATCCGCTTTCGAGTCTCATCGGCAATGCTGAGGAAAGCCCGGCCTGGAAAAAATATCAGTGAAGATGGAAACGGGACAGCTCCCGCCGTCAATTTATCTTGGCATGACCCGGGCAGCCCTCTCATATTTTGTAAAACAGAATAATTTTCACAGAATGGGGTGTTGTTCATGCCTTGTATCGACGGGAAAACGTATCTCGACCGAATCGACGGGCTGCAATCGGATGTCAGAATCGACGGTTCGAAAATAACCGGGAAAATATCCCAACATCCAGCATTTAAAGGGGCCATGAAAAGCCAGGCGAAATTATACGATATGCAGTACGAGAAGGCCTGCACCAATATACTGACATATCGATCGCCAAGCAGCGGACAGAAAGTCGGAGCGACTTATCTCGAGCCCAAAACGAAAAGAGATCTGGCAAAAAGAAGAAAAGCTGTCCAGCTGTGGGCCCGGCAAAATGCCGGGATGATGGGCCGTTCCCCCGATTATATGAATACCGTCGTCATGACCTTTGCCGCCTGCGCCGATCTTTTCGCCGACGAACGATGCAGCCGGAATATGCGCCGTTTCTATGAATACTGCCGGGAGAACGATATTTCGCTGACTCATACGTTCATTCAGCCTCAGGTGAACCGGTCGTCCCTCTACTTTGAAAATCCGTCCGATGCGATTGCCGCGCGGATGATCGCCGAAAATGATCGGGGAATTGTCATTCACGGCGCCCGGCTGCTCGCGACACAGGGCGGCATGACCGACGAGATTCTTGTCTTCCCCACCGGCGCCTTTCACTTTGACGACGCTTATGCCTATGCTTTTTCCATCCCTTCCAATACACCGGGCCTGAAGTTCCTCTGCCGCGAGTCTTTCAATGACAGAGAAAATGTATTCGACCATCCGTTAAGCGCACGATTCGAAGAGATCGACTCCATCGTTATTTTTGATCACGTCACGGTTCCGTGGGACAGGGTCTTTCTGCACGGAAACACGGAAGTTGCGAGTAAACTCTATACAGAAAGCGGATTTATGCCTCAGCAGGTGCACCAGGTGACAGCCAAGAACATCGTCAAAACCGAGTTTGTACTCGGCGTCCTGCAGTCCCTGATTGATGCCATCAATATCGAAGAATATCAGCACATTCAGGAAAAAGTCGCAGAGGTCATCCTCGGGCTTGAGACACTCAAGGCGCTGCTGACGGCTTCGGAAGTCCACGCGTCGATCGATCAGTGGGGAACGATGACGCCGGACCGCCACCCGTTAATGGCCGCCATGAACCTGTATCCGCGCATCTATCCGCGCTTTGTCGAGATCATGCAGCTGATCGGTGCAAGCGGGCTCGTTTCTATTCCGACGGAAAAAGATTTCCAATCGGAGTCGGGAGCCGACATAAGGAACTATCTGCAGTCGTCCGACCGTGACGGATATGAAAAGGTCAAACTGTTCCGGCTCGCCTGGGATTTGTCATTAAGCGCATTTGCCGGAAGGCAGACCCTGTATGAGCGCTTCTTTTTCGGAGATCCGATCCGGCTCGCGAGTGCGCTTTACCGTGATTACGATCGCACTGAATTTGTCAGACAGGTCAGCGATTTCTTGAAGAGAAAAGAATAAACGGGACTTCGGCCGGCAGCTCTGTCCGTCCCCTGCCAGAATTGTCCTTCCGCTCACATCGGCACCGCCGACTGACGTCCCTAATACCTTGTCCCGCCCGCGCAGCGGACAGATAATGTAAACGGCGATAGACGGGGCACGGCCCGCTTCGCCTGAAATCGGCTTTAGGACCGGCTCAGGGAAAAAGGCGGGTATTCAGCGGGCATCTAAAAAACATCCATGGAAAAGAACGCCTCCTAAATTAGGCGGCGGTCTGAATCCGGCGGATGTTTTTCCTTTGGCCGGGAGAACGGCAGGCCTTTTTAAGACGACCTGCCTCAGCATGTTTTTCCGATTATCTTTCTGCCAAAGGGAATTGATCCATGTATAATGTGTAATAAAGTCCCTTTTCTCTCAAAAGTTCGCGATGGGTCCCCTGTTCTGCAATCTGCCCGTTTTCGACGACAAGAATTTTATCGGCGCTGCGGATCGTCGACAGCCTGTGGGCAATAATGAAACTGGTCCGCCCCTGCATCAGCCGCGACATCGCCGCCTGAATCCGTTTCTCGGTCTGCGTATCGACGTGGCTCGTCGCTTCATCCATCACCAGTATGGCGGGATCGGTCAGAATCGCCCGTGCCACCGTCAGCAATTGTTTCTGCCCTTCGCTCAGTTCCTCACCGTTTTCCTGGAGAAGGGTTTCATAACCCTCTTCCATTTTCATGATAAAACCGTCCGCATTGGCCGCCCGTGCCGCCTGTCTGACCTCTTCGTCCGTCGCGCCGGGTTTCCCGTAGCGCAGATTTTCAAGAATGTTGCCTCTGAACAGATAGGTATCCTGAAGAACAATGCCGAACAGCCGGCGGAATTCCGACCGTTTGTAATCGCGGATATCCACGCCGTCGATCCGTACGGCGCCCTCACTGACATCATAAAAGCGGGTCAGCAAATTGATAATCGTCGTTTTTCCTGCACCGGTCGGCCCGACGAGCGCTATCGTCTCACCGGGACGGGCGTGAAAATCGACATGTTTCAGAATCGGGTGCCCCTGCTCATAATGAAAAGAAACATCGTCAAAAACGATATCTCCCTTGAAATTCCCGACTTTTCTCGCATCTTTGCGATCCGGCTTTTCCTCTTCCTCATCCATAATATCGAATACGCGTTCCGCTCCCGCAACCGCGGATTGCAGCGTGTTGAAGATGCTGGCCACATCGTTAAGCGGTCTGGAAAATTGTCTGGAATACGTGAGAAAACTGGCAATCATGCCGACCGTAATCATGCCTTTGACTGCCAGAAAACCGCCTACGGAAGCAACCGCAGTAAAGCTCAGGTTATTGATCACATTCATCATCGGCATCAGAAAACCCGACCAGACTTGTGCTTTCGTGCCGACGTCCGTCAGCCGCCGATTAATCTCCGTAAATTTTTGAATTTCCTTTTTTTCATGGCTGAACGCTTTAACAACGCTCAATCCCGAAATCGATTCCTCAATGTGGCCGTTCAATGTTCCCAGCTCCTTCTGCTGCTCCACAAACAGCCGGGAGGTCCTCGACGCGATCGTCCGCGTCAGAAGAAAGACGAGAGGCACCGAAATCATGCTGGCCAATGTCAGGATGGGACTGATCCAGATCATCAGGATAAATGAACCGGCAATCGATATGGCATCGTTCATCAGCTGGACGGTCGACTGTGAAATCGTGACGTCCACATTTTCAATATCATTGGTCAGCCGGCTCATGATCTCACCGTGATGATGGCGATCAAAAAAGGCGATCGGCAATTTTTGCAGTTTATGAAATAAACCGTTTCGCAGGCTGATGACAATCTTCTGGCCCGCGGCAGCCATGATCCATCCTTGAAAAAATGTCAGCAGGCCGTCCAGAAAATAGGATAACCCCAGGATCAGCAGAAACATGATCAACAGGGTAAAATGAACGCTATGGCTGTGCAGCCCGATCTGGTTGACGGCCAAACCGATAACGTACGGGGTGAGCAGCGTAACCGCCGTATCCACAACGATCAGCATAAACACAAAGAGCAGCGTCTTTTTTTCAGCGGCAAAATAGGTTCGGAGCCTGCTCAAAGTTTTTTTCATATTCTTCGGTTTTTCGACGGGAGCAAAACGCGCCGGCCCCCGCCTTCCCCGGTTTCTTCCCGACAATGTCCGGCCGAAATTCGGCATATCCCGTTGTCTGTCAGCCATTTTCATTGCCTTCTTCCTCAAACTGCGTTCCGTAGATTTCCCGGTAAAGAGCAGATGTTTTTAGAAGACGTTCATGGGTGCCGATCGCTTCGATCTTCCCGTTGTCAATCACGATGATTTTATCGGCATCGATCAGTGAAGCAATTCTCTGGGAGATAATAATACAGGCCGGCCGATCGGCAAGGCTTTTCAGTTTTGTCCTGATCTTTCTGTCCGTGCGTGCGTCCACCGCGCTGGTCGCATCGTCAAGAATCAGTATCTCAGGCCGCCGGATTAACGCCCGTGCAATCGCAATCCGCTGCTTCTGGCCGCCGGAAAAATTAACGCCTCCCTGACCGATGATCGCGTCATATCCGCGCGGCGTATGACGGATAAAGCCGTCCGCTTCCGCGGCAACCGCTGCTTCGAGAATTGCTTCGTCACTGGCCCTTTCATCGCCCCAGCGTATGTTTTCGCGCACGGACCCGGAAAAGAGCAGCGACTTTTGCGGAACGACGGCCAGTTTTCTTCTCAGGCGATCCTCGCTGTACGTTTTAATATTCCTCCCGTCCAGCAGGATCTCTCCCCTATCCGGGTCGTAGAAACGCAGGAGCAGATTCACAAGTGTTGTTTTTCCGGAAGCGATCGGTCCGATGATGCCCACGGTCTCCCCGGGATTGACGGTAAAACTGATATCTTTAAGAAACGCTTGCGGCCGTTCTGCATTTTTCACATATGAAAAAGAGACATGGCGGAAGACCAGCCGGCCTCTCTGCGCATCTACGGCTGATTCGCTCCGGCCTTCAGAAACCGAGTCGGGAAAACGCATCCCGTTTTTCTCCCGCATCACCTCGCCGATCCGCTCGGCCGAAGCCCTTGCTCTGACAAACATGTTAAAAGCGTTGTTGACGACCATAATCGCAAACAGGATCTGCATCATGTAGTTAATAAAGGCAATGATTGAACCGACCTGCATCGTTCCGTTGTTCACGCCGATGCCTCCGAACCAGATAATGGCAATAATTCCCGAGTTCACGGTCAGGTTGACGAGCGGTCCGAAAAGGCTGCCGACTTTGGCCGCCGAGGTCGACAGATTGCCAAGGCTGCGGCTGTTTTCCCGGAAACGTTTCTCTTCATATGAAAAACGGCTGAACACTTTGACGACGCGGACGCCGGAGAGATACTCCTGCATCGACATGTTGACATGATCCAGCGCGGACTGCACGTTCCGATAAAAAGGATAGCTGATTTTCATATTCAGATAGATCAAAAGGGCAATGATCGGGACGATCGCGGCAAGAGTGACGGAAAGCCGCGGATTGAGACGGATCGCCATCAGCAGGCTGCCGATGCCGACGATCGGCGCTTTCATCATCACCCGCATCAATCCGTTGGCAAAGGTCTGTACCCGGGTGACATCGTTCGTCAGCCGGGTGATCAGCGTACCGCTGGTGAAGCGGTCGATATTCCTCTGAGAAAATCCCTGAATCTTTATATACAAATCCTGTCTCAGATCCAGCGCGAATTTCTGCGAAACATCGACTGAAAGAACATTTCGTACGCTGGCACAGATTGCGCCCAGAAATGTAATCAGAAGCATCAGCAGCCCGAAATGAATAATCAACGAAGTATCCGAGCGGGCAACTCCTTTGTCTACAATCTGAGCCATCAAGGCGGGCTGCATCAGATCCGCCAGCGCTTCGCCTGCCAAAAAAACAATGGCAATCACAAATTTCAAGCGGTATTTCTTCCAGTATGTTTTCAAATAGTTCATCCGTGCCCTCCTCACAATTCCATTTCTATTTTTGTAACGGGCAATGATCCCTATGCATCTGTTTCATTTTTTGACAGACCTTAACACAGACGCGAACTCCGCCGGCCGGCAGCAAGCGGCTTGCCCCGGGATATACCTTGCCGGTTTCCGGCCATGCAGCAGCCGGTCCGCTGAATAAACAGCAGGCATGCCCGGTGCAGAGAACTTTTCCAGCAGCGGAAAAAGACATGATTTTCTTCATGGGTGTCATTGCGGAGGAGATAAACCGTACAGCAGTTAAACCGAACCGGATGGCTGCGTCGCACGCACAAAACCCGGGGAATGAAAAGAATTCCCGTAACAGCGGATCCAATAAAGGCAGCACCAAAAATAAGGCCGGATGATTGAAAAATCTCTCCGGACGGATCCGTACAGGGATGCCTCACGAGGTTTAAAAATGCCGGTGCAGCCCGACTTATAAGGATTCCGTTCATAAACATGCCGGACCGACCGCGAATCATTTCTTTCCCAGACAGACAAAAGCAATCCCTCTTTCTGAAATGATGAACGATTATAACGTCATCGTATCATAGAAAGCGTCTATCTAACATGAATAGAATTATAGATCATGGACATTTTTGTCTTTATATTCAGTCGGACTTACGCCTTCAAGCTGTTTAAAGACTCGACTAAAATAAAATTCATCGACGAAACCAAGATCCAGTGCAATTTCTTTAATCTTTTTGTCTTCTTCAATGAGCATTTCTTTCGCCTTATTGATTTTTATCTGATTAAAAAAAGCAATGACTGTATATCCGGTCATTCGTTTAAATATCCGCGATAAATAAGCAGGAGAAGTATGGACGAATTGGGCCAGCTCTCCCAGAGTTATTTTTTGATCGATCTTTTGGTGCATATAATGAATCGCGCTTTTAATCTTTAATCTTTGATTCATGCTCTGTTGATCAGGCGTTTGGTAAAGATCGAGGAGTAATTGCTGAAAATAAATCAGCGATTGGCATTCGAACTGGGGCATCTTTTTAGTCCAGCAGTCAAACAATCGCCGAAAATGACGCTCAACGTGCCGGGAATTTGCCATCTGCTGAACCGGCGGGAAAGGCAGGGGACCGTCCTCTTTGTGAATCTCCCATTGATTGTCGCAGGTTGAAATAACAGCATAGCTGAAATGAACGGTGATACAGTCGACCGGTCCGTTTATTCTGAACGACTGCAGGGTATGAGCGGGTACATAGAGAAGTGTTTCATGATGGACAGGATAGCTTTTCCGATCAATGGCGAAGCTGCCTTCCCCGCGCACGAAAAAAATAAATTCATGGTGCGTCAGGATACGGCTGACTCCCCCGCTTTTTTTGCGCATGCTCGTGCGTTTCCATTCTTTGCAATAATGAAGCTGAAAATAAAGACGATCAATATTCATTGTTCCTCCCGATCGATAAACATAAAGGATACCTCGCGATCATCTGCACAGGCACTACGCGTATCTTTCATTATTATAAACAGCATAGACTTAAAATTATTTCAGCGTATGATCATGTTATTTTTTCCGAATGACCGGAACCTAACATCTCATAGCCGAGCAACGCCATCTCAAGACAATAACGCCTCTGCGGTTCAAAAAAATTGTCTCCAAGCAGATCGGCCAGTTTTTCTAAACGATTATACAAGGTTTGTCTGTGTATAAACAGCTGCCTGGCTGTTTCTCCTTTTGAACCCATGTTTCTGAAGTAAACATCCAGCGTTTTGATCAGATTCAGATGATGTTTGCCGTCATAGGCGATCAGACTGCCTAATTGATCGCTGATAAATGTGATTAAAAACGGCTGCGGCACGGCTTTCAGCAACTGATAGATCCCTAAATCATCGTAAAAACAGCAGTGTTTCATCGACGGCACCGTTTTCGACAGCTCAATCACCTGACAGGCTTCGTTAAAACTTCTCCATGTTTCAAGGAGTTTCTGACTCGTTTTTCCAAAGCCGGCGTGAAAGGCCAGCCTGCCCAAGACCTGCTCAATATATTTTTTCAATCCCTCAATAAGCGCCCGAATGTTGTCTTTTAATAAAATGGCGGATTCACCGTTTAATGTTTCTTTCGCACATAAGAGATAGATCTGATTGCTTTTCATCATGATCAGATGGTACATCCGGTATTTTTTCAGAAGAGAGCGAATCAGAACGAGAATATCCTGATTCATCGCCTCCATCTGCTCCGGTCCCGCCTCGGTCACGTCATGTTCGAATTCAATGATTCCTCCGATAAACAGATAGTTTTCTCCATTAAGTTCCGGAAGCCCCATACGCATTTGCGCCTGCTCTTCGCTTTCTATTCTTCGACTTAAAATATCCTGTATCAGCTCATTCTGGTTTCTCAATATTTTTTCTTCCAGAAACTGCGTGCGAAGCAAAAGCGTCGCCACGGCTTTGGCAGTATAATCGCTCAGCAGCATCATGTATTCCGTCGGGTGGCTCTGAGGAAGAATGATGCCGACATGAGAAAAAACCTGCCCGAAGCAGACAACAGGCTGAATCAGGAAAAAGCGGCAATCGTCCATTTTCAATACGCTCGCTTCCCGCAAGGAAATCAGATCGTTCTTTTTCTCTTTGTAAAAGGCACTGAACTGTTCAGCAGACTTTTTATCGACTTCAGGATAGAATTTGTTCATCTCGGTTGAGGAAAGATAAACAACCTGACTGGACGTGTATGTGTGCAGCAGGCGGAGAACTGCCGGGATATCCGTGCTCTGCAGAATAATCTGCTGCTGCTTCCGGGAAAAGCGCTCAAGGTTTTTCATGACTTCAAAATGCCGGTTGATTAAAAAAGAATGAATGTCCTGCGTGATCTCTTCAAAACGCACCGGCTGTCTGAAAAGAATCAGCGGAAAATCATATTTATTGCAAAGTTCAATAATTTTTTCAGGAATTTGATCAATGGTGGTCCCGAACTCAATGCACAGGCCCGCGGTCTCATGGTCGATGATCGGGAGCATATAGTCGAGCCCTGATTCAACCGACCGTTTCAGCCAGAGGCCGGTGGTCAGAATCAGATCGTTTTTGCTGACATAAGGAGCGGCATGAGTGATTTCCAATATGTGAACCCAGCGGACTTCGCGATAGATTCCTTTTTCTCCGGCAATCAATGCCGCACGATGAAAAAGCGGCCTTTTTAGAACATCTTTAATACAAAATGACATTTCTTCGACCATAGCAGCCACCCCGATAATGTATATAATATTCCTCATGATGTAATATCATATTACATTCAATGCTTTTGTCAAGTAAACTGTCAAAAAGAGTAGACAAAACGTATGATGAAATAATGACGCTTTATTTGTACTATTCTTAATAAAGAATAACATACACTGCACAACAATAGGACGATATGGATCCTGCAGGCATTCCGAAAAGCAGAATTTATTCGTGAAGGACGGCATTGGATCCGGACAGAAATAATCTCGGGTGTGTGATTATTCGGCTGATTTGGGAATTTATAAAATTTCGGGAGGAATGGAGAATGATTATCGGTATTCCAAAAGAACTGAAAAACAACGAGCGTCGTGTGGCGATTACCCCGGCCGGAACGTATCACCTGGTCCGTGAAGGCCATCAGGTGTACGTTGAAACGCTGGCCGGTGCAGGCGCAGGATTTACAGATAAGGAATATGCGGAAGCGGGGGCAGTAATCACTTCTGCCGAAAAGGCATGGTCGGCGGAAATGGTTATTAAAGTCAAAGAACCGGAACCCGAGGAATATCATTTTTTCCGCGAAGGTTTAATTCTTTTTACCTATCTTCATCTGGCACCGGCGGCCAGTGCCGAATTGACCCGGGCGCTTGTTCAGAACAAAGTGGTGTCGATCGCCTATGAAACCGTTCAGCGTGCAGACCGCGTACTGCCCCTGCTGCAGCCGATGAGTGAAGTGGCCGGAAGGATGGCCGTGCAGATCGGTGCCCAATATCTTGAAAAATTCAGCGACGGGGCGGGCAAGGGCATCCTGCTCGGCGGTGTACCCGGAGTTTCAAGAGGCAAGGTGACGATTGTCGGCGGCGGCATCGTCGGAACCAACGCCGCAAAAATTGCCGTCGGTCTCGGCGCTGATGTAACAATTCTTGACATCAGTGCCGACCGGCTTCGTGATCTGGACGACATCTTCGGCACCTCACTGAACACAATGATGTCGAATCCGTACAACATCGCTGAAGCAGTTAAAGACGCCGATCTCGTTGTCGGCTGTGTGCTGATCCCCGGTGCCAAAGCTCCGAAACTGATCACCGAAGAAATGGTTGCCTCCATGCCTGAAAACTCGGTGATTGTTGATGTCGCTATCGATCAGGGCGGGATCGTTGAAACCTCGGATCACAGCACCACGCACGACGATCCGACCTTTATCCGGCACGGCGTCGTCCATTACGCCGTTGCGAACATGCCCGGAGCCGTCCCGAGAACGTCGACTCTGGCCCTGACCAATGTCACTATTCCGTACGCCGCCAAGATCGCGGCCAAAGGCTATGTCAAAGCCTGCCTGGAAGATGAGGCGCTTTTGAAGGGCTTAAACACTTTGGACGGCTATGTCACTTTTAAAGCCGTCGCGGAAGCACACGGATTGGCCTATAAAGATGCAAAAGACTTGCTGGCAAGCGTCAGCCGCGCCTGAAATCGAGAACCGCCGCTTCAGTGCCAAAGAAAAGAGGCTGTCTCAAAAGGTCAGTCTGTAGTGAAAAACGAGAGGGACATTTTTTCCCTCTCGTTTTTCGCTCATCC
>NZ_JAUUBW010000018.1:0-69558 GCF_036598985.1 Sporolactobacillus sp. KGMB 08714 | reverse complement strand
ATTTTGATTTACCGTTATTTTGATTTACCATTATTTTGATTTACCGTTATTTTGATTTACCGTTATTTTGATTTACCATTATTTTGATTTACCATTATTTTGATTTACCATTAGATACATAATAAATTAAAATAATCAGTACGCATATCGTACTGATTATTTTAATTTATGTAATATTTAAGAAGCAATCCACGTAGTAAGTTCATCGACTAAAGACCTTGTTTTTCTTTCATTTTGCGAATAAGTTTATAGAAAGTCATTTTTTTAGTATCTGATTCTCTCATGGCTTCAACAGCAGTGATTTCTTTGTTCTTCCACTTTTCGTACACAGTCTTGAAATCATCTGTTATACGAACTTCTGGACGCCCGAATTTAACTCCCTTCCGTAAGGCCGCGTCTATCCCTTCACGCTGACTCTGCCGAATCTTTGTTCATTCATTTTCGGCCGTCCAGGAGAGAATTTGAAGAACCAGATCGGCAATGAAGGAACCCAGACTGTCTTTATATTTTGTGGTATCCAGCAGCGGCATATCCAGTACAACAATATCGGCATGAATGTGCTTTGTAATATCGGTCCATTCCTGTAAGATTTCAGTTTTATTTCTTCCAAACCTGTCCAGAGTATGGATATAGAGGACGTCTCCTTGGCGAAGCATGCGTTTCATCAGCTGGTACTGCTCCCTTTGAAAATTTTTACCACTCTGTTTGTCAATAAATAAATCCCGGTCATCAATATCCAATTTACGCATCGATTCTAGCTGTCGATCGACATTTTGATCTTTTGTACTGACACGTATGTATCCGAATCGTTTATTTTTCATGAAAAGCCTCCTTTTTCAGTGATTTATCAAATTCGACAAACTTTTTATAATGCGATTCCATTTCTTGGATACGTCCTAGAACTTTTTCTTTTATAACACTTCCCTGGCCCCGAAATTCATTATAATTTGTCGCGATGCTCCCATGCCCCTTTAACGCCGCTGTAAAATTCTCACTCCATTTTGCGAATTCCTCAGATTTAATGTTATCTTTCTCTGCGGTTAGCATCAGCATTGACAAATTTATTTTTTTCGTGAGCTCCGAACTTACATCCTCGTCAAATGTTTTATCAAGATAGCCGAATGCCTTATTAACTGTTCAACTGCGAATTAGTTCATTTACTCCGATTTTGGGGAAAAATTATATATTTAACAATCAGTATTTAAGATTGACAAGAAAATCAGCTCTTTTAATTACTAAAATGTGGTGCGCCTATTGGTGTTGGAACGGTCATGCTTCGGTTCACCCAAGATGTACCATCTGCATAATTAAATTGGAAACCGGGTTGTACGTTGAAAATGAACACGTTGAAATTTAACGATCTATCTGTTGAAATAGCCTGTAATTGCACTCCTTTCGCCATAAAATCATTTCCACTGAAAATAGCCTGTGCCTGATAGATGACCTTTTTCCCCCGCTTTAAGGCGTCGCGAACTTTGCTTTCATAGATCGTCTGAATTTCTTGATTTGAAAAAGCAGTCTGTGTAAACAAGTTTTTGGGATTGTTCTGATCACCAGATTGCAAGGACGGCTCATATGCCCCCGTATAAGCAATCCCTTTTGACAAGGAATAAGCGATTAAATGGCCACGATTAAGGATCGCTTCACCGTCGGAAAACTTCTGATGCCAGCCGGTCGGCTTGACAATCTGCCGGACCCTCAACGTGTCTTTAGCAAGGTTTCGTTCTTCAAGGTAGCCTGTGTTCGGCTGTGATGTGCGGTTGAGTGGGTCAAGGCTGCTATAGATAACTTTGTTCCCTTTCCAATCTGCCGGATTAAGCGTGGATTGATTACCGTTCACTGTAATCACAGCGCTGCTTCCGGAGCGATACGTCACTGATTCAAGGTTTGATGGAGCTGCTGGCGATGAGCGATGACCCGGCAAAGCCGAGGCAATGCCAGAAACTGTCTGATGGATTCCACTTGTCACAGTGCCAGCAACTTTTTTTGCACTGCTGGAGGCATTACCTGCAGTCGTTGTTCCTCCAAGATCAAATTTTTCAAGGCCGAGCCCCGCAAGGACAAAAACAATGGCAATAACGGCAATGAATTTTTTCAATCTCTTTCTCCCTCTTTCTCGTTTTAAGATAAATCCTATCGTATTTGACCTAATCTTTTATAGTGATCAAACAACCCAACCTTTCTTAAATAATAGACCTTCGATAGGACAGTACTGTGAGTCCTACCTAATGCCATGGCAATATCTGCTTTCTTCATAACATTCCACATGGAGCACATGTATATAAAATCTTCCTTCGTAAAAGGCTTTCCGTGATTTTCACAGAATTCAGGATTATATCTCATGCGATGATTGGAGGCCGTATATTCGACTCCATCTTTTATATAGGTTTTTGTCAATTTGATTTCTCTCCTTCAGTTCGTCTTTAGCCCATAATAATCGCTCCGGTTGTTAAATTTGATCAACTGCTAATTTCCACTCATGCTTCGCAACACATAATTCCGGCATATTCGTTCTCACAAGTGCTTCAACAAACTGTGGGGGCACTGCATTTCCACACCTTGCCACCTGTTTAGATTTCGGATAAGTCTTTCCGGTACAATCGTGATCGATTATGTAATTGTGAGGAAATCCCTGTGCATCAAACAATTCACGTGGTTGTAGCATTCGCATACCGATATCGACGATCTGATAATCTTGTCCATAAACTTTCACCAATCCAAACGTATCGTGCGATGTCACGGTTCCAAGCGGCTTCTCAAGGCTCTGTCCAGTCCCTTTCCCGTAGTATTTAATCAGAAACGCTTGTACCTCTCCGATATGCTGGCCCGTTGCGGTTATTGTGGGTACCGGCTGTCGCATGTCACTGCCGGTACAAGTACTGTAAAATTTCGTAAGATAGGCACAAGTCAACGCATTGTGATCCACTGCTGTCACTGTTGGTAAGGGCTTATCTACGCTTGCTCCCGATCCCTTGTATCCACCAGCAAAATATTTCTGCATAAAGGCAACAGTAAGTGCATATCGGTTGGATGTATCAACTGTGAGAAGCGGACGGTCAAGCGCCTGTCCACGTACTCCGTCGCTCTCGTAACTGTGATATTGCGCTAAAAAAGGAGCTACTAAACAATGCTCTGCTTTTGACACAATTGCCGTAAGCGGTTGATTGACTGAATAAGATAATCTATCTCCTTCAAACTTCTGTTGCCCGATATGAACAATAAAAGGTTCTGGATTATCGACCACAAACTTTTTAATCCCCCGTGCGATTCGCTTCATTGTGTTTTCTGCAAGTGGGCGCTTACGCTCAAATATGCTCGGACATGACAGCGACCAATTGATTATTTCAGCGGCCGTTCGCCATGGTTTTAATTTTCCTGCTTTGACGGCTAAGCTATTTGGATCTCCATTAGTTGGCTTTGGCCAGGTAATTGATCTGCCGTCGCAACGAGCGATGAGAAAAAATCGTTTCCTATTTGTGGGTGCTCCATAATCGCAGGCTCTTAATTCTCTGTAATCAACTTGATACCCCAGTGATTTGAACGCCTTTAAAAAAGATTTAAAAGTCTGGCCCTTCTTTGATGAATCAGGCACCCACTGATTCTTTGAGTCTAACATCAGTGGTCCCCATGTCTGAAATTCCTCGACATTTTCCAACATAATGACTCTTGGCCTTACCGATATTGCCCACTTAATAGCAATCCAAGCTAATCCGCGTATGTTCTTATTAACAGGTTTACCACCTTTTGCCTTGCTGAAGTGCTTACAATCGGGAGAAAGCCAGCATAAACCAACTGGACGACCGGCACATGCCCTTTTCGGATCTACATTCCAAACGGATTCGCAGTAGTGCTCCGTATCTGGATGGTTTGCTTTGTGCATGGCGATTGCATCTGGATCATGGTTGATGGCAATATCAACATTAATGCCAGTCGCCAGTTCAATCCCTGTACTCGCCCCTCCGCCCCCGGCAAAGTTGTCTACAATGATTTCCCTGAATAAATTAAGCTGCTTAATAGGCAATTGAATTCCTCCCCAAAAAACGATTTTTATAAAGTTCCTATTTTCCACAATCAACCGAGACTTCCAAACACGTTTTTATCAAATTAGCCCATGAAAGGATGTTCTTATAAATTCAGCAATGCTTGCCTTTCTTTTGTGGTTTTTCCGGGCAAAAAAGCCAAATGACAAAGGCTATTGAAAAAACTCCAAAAAGACAAATAGTGAGAAACGAACGGACTATAAAGTACCAAATTGCAAACTGAGTGAACATGGGAAATGCCTCCTATAATTGCAATATACTATTTACTATATTGTATATTTATATTATACCAATTACTAATTCGTATGTAAAGATGTTGCCAATCAAATTGCTAAATACTAAAATGTAATTAAATGCATTATTAAGGAGGTTTATTATGATTGTCAAGCCAATTTTACATGAAATATTGAAACGAAAAGGGATGACTCAAAAAGAGCTATCACTTAAAGCCAATATACAGGCACCTTATATATCACGCTTTGATTCTCAAATCAGTCATAAAGATGAGCATTTATTTCTCATTGCCAAAGCTTTAGACTGCAAAATAGAAGACCTTTTTGAAGTGACCGATGGAAATTAAACAAGAATTGTTAAAAATGATTACTATGTATGCCCGCTTTTTGCGGGCGTTTTTTACATTATGAATGCTTGTCAACAATCTGATTTCCTTGCATTTTCTGACTATGCACACTGGCAACCCATAGTCTAGGGACGGAAATATCATAACGAACAATTAATCCACGTATCTGAAGAAGTTCAATTTCCTTATAGTGCCTGACAAGCACTCGATCAATGATTTTCTGCAAACGGCCTCTTGCCTGTTCCCCATTTCTAAACTGTTTTCCACGTGCTTCAGAAAGTTCCTGATTGAGCTGTTGTTCAAATTGGTCAATATTCACGTTCATTTCTCCTTCTTTGCCTAACATTGTGGTTCCGGTGGTTCCTCTTCCTCAATGTATTTTACTTCTTCAGCTTCCTCAGAGGACTGTGGAGCATTTTCAAATTCCAGCTTAAGGTTCAATTCTGCTTGCTTGGCCAGAAGCTCATCCAGACGTTCCTGATACGCAAAGGGTTGACCTATCTGCTCTTTAGCCTCTTGGATACGTTCGTGTAAGCGTTGTTCATCCTTTACCACATGGCTGATTTCTTTGGGAATGTCGTCGACTAAGTGTTGCAAGCGCATCAAGTTGCCGATGCCAGACTTCGGCTGATAGCTTGTCTCATAGGAATTTTCCCCCTTTAATAAAAGACTGTTGTCATAGTAGCCCTTTTTATAAAGTAGGTGCAAATGACGATACTGCCCGAGAGAGGTTGTCTCTTCAAACTCCAGATCGAAGCCCTTTATCGCAGCCTGAAGAGCCTCGATCGCAGCCTGGCGCTCATCATAAGACTTTCCCATAATCACAATACGAAACGAGTCTTCAGCCGCCACTGAGATTTTTTGGTCTTTATTATATTTACTCTTTTCTTTTTCCAGATCTTTCAGCTGATTTGGATAATGAGAAGTCAGATTTTTTTTCATGCGCAGTTGACTGTCCTGCCATTCGTTTCGACTCAGCTGCAGGCGCGCGATTTCATTATCCAGTGCCATTTTTTCAAGCAAATGAGGATTACTCGTGGCAAGTGCCTTAACCTCAGCGGCCGACAGCACCGTTTCATCCAGATCGGCGCACGATCGGGAAATGCTTTTGCCGGTCATAATCTGCGAAATATACTTTAATTTTTGCTCCTGAATTTGCCAGAGATAGCTGTCAAATGTCCCTTTTGTGACGTAGCGATAGATCCAGACCCCTTCATTCTCATTACCCTGCCGGAGGCCGCGGCCGTCACGCTGCGTGAGATCTGACGGCCGCCACGGGCAGTCAACATGATGCAGCGCAATGAGCAGAGTTTGCGCATTCGTGCCGGTGCCGAGTTTCCCGGTGCTGCCCAAAATAATTCGCACATCCCCGGCCCGAACCTTCCGAAACAGTTCTTCTCTCTGCCGATCATTTTTCGCATCATGCACAAAAGCAATTTCTTCAGCCGGAACCCCGCGCGCTATGAGCTGGCGCTTGATTTCATCATAGGCATTGAACTTTTTAGCGTTTGGCGTCCCCGCATCCGCAAAAATCATCTGCGTCAGCCGCTTGTCCCTTGTCTCCTCCCAGAGCTTATAAACACCGCCGACGACCGCATGGAGTTTCGAACGGGAATCGTCTTCGATCGCCGGATTGACGAGCCGCGGATCAATCGCCATCAGCCGCGCTTCATTGGTGATTTTAAGCATGTTGTCCTGAGACGGATCCACGCCGCCCGTGCGGATTGCTTCCGCCCGCTGGGCAAAGTCCTCCATCATGTGTTTCTGAAAAGGCGTCGGATCGGTAACAATGACTTTCGCTTTACCCTCCATGATTTTAGGCACCGGCAGGTCCAGCATATCCGCCGTTTGAATATCGGCCACCTGGTTAAACGCCGTCATCAGCTCTGGAAGATTATGAAACTTCGCAAAACGCGATTTCATGCGATAACCGGAACCTTCTGGCGTAATCTCAAGTGAGGACACGACCTCACCAAAGGTCGAAGCCCAGCTGTCGAATTTCTCAAGTCCCATCTTGGACAAGACGTCCGGCTCCAGGTAGTTCATCATCGTATACATTTCGGACATCGAGTTGCTGATCGGTGTGCCTGTCGCGAACACGACCCCCGCGCCTTTCTGCTGTTCCTGCAGGTAGCGGCATTTCAGGAGCATATCGGTCGCCCGCTGGCTGCTGGACGTATTGACGCCGGCCACGTTCTGCATCTTCGTAAAGGCAAACAAATTTTTATAAACATGGGCTTCATCGACAAACATGAAGTCAACGCCAAGCTGTTCAAAGGTTAGGAGATCGTCCTTTTTCGCGCGGGCGCTTAGTTTTTGCAGCCGCTCTTCCAGATTCCGTTTCGCTCGCTCCAGTTGCTTGATGCTCCACTGGTCCCCGGACTCCGACTTGACCTCTTGCATGGCTTCTGTAATTTCGTCAATCTGCTGCTGCATCATCGCCTTTTGCCGCTTTTGGCTCAAAGGAATACGCTCGAATTGAGAGTGGCCAATGATCACAGCGTCGTAACTACCGGTCGCAATCCGGCCGATAAATTGCTTGCGATGCTCTTTCTCAAAGTCTTTTTTTGTGGTCGTGAGCACGTTTGCGGCCGGATAAAAGCGCAGGAACTCTTTGGCCCACTGCTCCGTCAGGTGATTGGGCACCACATAAATCGGTTTCTGAACTGCGCCGACGCGTTTCAGATACATACCCGCGGCGATCATAGCCGCCGTTTTGCCTGCACCGACCTCATGCGCCATCAGCGCGCGCCGCTGGTATAAGATCCGGGCGACTACGTTTTCCTGATGCGGGCGCAGTTTCATTTCCGCGTTCATTCCCGGAAATTTAAGCGCGCTGCCGTCATACGACCGCGTGACCAGCCGGTTGAAGCGATCATTGTACAGCTGGAATAAATCGTCCGCCCGCGCCGAATCGCTGAACAGCCACTGCTTGAAGTGCTCCTGAATCTGCTGCTGCTTGTTGCGTGCCAGAATCGTTTGCTTGGGGTTCACTACAGATCGCTTCCGTTCCAAGCCGTTGACGGTTTCAATCACCGTGTCCCGGATCGTAACGTCCTGCAGGTTCAGGCTCATCTCCAGAAGCTCATAGGCGTTCACCCGGCCCGTCCCAAAGACCTGTGTGACCTGCAGGGAATCGTCTAAATGTTTGCCGATGATCCGGTATTTCCCGATATACTCGTTATAGTCAATATCAACCCGGCCAGGCCGATCGCGAAATACCCAGCCGAAGCGATAGGGTTCGGGCGTTTTCAGGAATTGATACATGAAATCCTGATAATATTTAACCGGAATCCACGTCGACCCGATTCGGTAATCAATCTCAGACGGTTTCAGGTCGGCCGGGATCACCGTTTCAAGCGCTGAAATATTGGACGAGAAACGTTCCGGCCAGCGGGCAGCCGCCGCTTGCGCCTGATCCAGCTTCGTTTTAACGTCACCTGACAGATACTCGCTACGCGTCACCCAGCCTTCCAGCGGCTCATCAGACTTAAGCGCAGCTTCCGGCACCCGCTTCGGATCAAGAAAGATTTCTCCCTCCAGCTCGGCGAAGATCTCTGGCAACGGGTGCGGATAAAGCCGGCAGATGAAGTTAAAGTCAATTTTTAACTTTTCATTGAGCGACAGAACCAGGGCCTCCCGCGCGCTTTCCGCCTGCAGCGTGCGCAGCGCCGGCCGGATCGTGGCTTTTCTAAAGACGTCGGCCTTATGATAGGTTTCTGATTCGTCGTCTTTGACTTCAATCGACAGTAGTAGCTGTTTCTGGTCATCGTGATCCAGCAACCGGCTGTTTTCCGGTTGGCTGATGTAGCCAAAACGGGTAACAAAACGGTCATAGGCTTCATTGAGCGTGAGCAGCGCGCCGGAAAATTCGCTTTCCGCGTAGCCTCTCATCTGCATTTGAATAACGCGGTTCAGCGCCGTGCGTACGTCGCAGAGCTGTTTGAGCTTCTCTTTGCTTTGCCCCTTAAGTGGCACCTCCTCCACTCCGTCTGAGGAATAATAGTACAGCTCTCCGACAGCGGTAAAATACGTGAACAACCGCGTACCCTCCGGCAGGCTGACGGTTTCTTTTTCCACCGAACTCGCTTCAGTATTTCTAAAGACGGGTTCCGGGGCTGGCTGATTGACCGGCCAGAAGGGAAGCCAGTCGCCGGTTGCTTGCCGGAAAGCCGGCATCAATTTCTCGCCTGGCCGCGCGACGCACGTTTCGCCGTCAATCCAGCTGGTTTCCTTCATTTCGCCGAGGAGCTGGGCCGGATGTCGGACAAAATACTCATTAACCAAAAGATCCGGGTTCTCCGGGTACGGTTTAATGGACTGCCACTCTGGGCTCGCCACTGTTTCCGCGCTTGCGCGCTTCTGCAGAAAAATCACATCTGTCGTGATTTTTGTCCCTGCAATCCTTTGAAACGCCGAATTGGGCAGCCGAACCGCGCCAATTAGGGCCGCACGATTAGCCAGGCTCTGCCGGAATTGACTGCTTTGCCGGTCCAGCGTGCCGCGAGAAGTGATAAAGGCGACAACCCCGCCAGGTTTGACAAGATCCAAAGATTTCTCGAAGAAATAATCATGGATGAGCAAGCCTCGTTTATCGTAACCTGGGTCCATAATCCGGATGTCATTAAAAGGGATGTTGCTGACGATCGCGTCAAAACTGTTTTTCTGAAAGGAAACCGTCTCAAAACCCTGCGCCATGATATGAGATTCCGGAAACAGCCCGCGCGAAATGCGCGCAGTAATTGAATCAATTTCGACGCCGTATCGTTCCATGCCGCGCATTTTTTCAGGAAGGGCGGAGAAAAAATTGCCGGTTCCCATCGATGGATCGAGCAGCCGGCCCTGCCGGATGCCCCAGCGATCAAGCACTTCAAAAATCGCGGCGCACAGTTCCGGATCGGTGTAGTAGCTGGTCAGCGTTGAGCTGCGTGCCGCGCGGTATTCCTCATCCGTCAAGAGCTCCTTTAGTGTTTGATATTCGCCGATCCATTCTTTTTTCCGAGGATCAAAGGCTGCGGCGAGGCCGCCCCAGCCCACATAGCGCCCCAGCACGCGCTGCTCCTCCGTACGCAAAGGACGTTCCTCTTTTTCAACAGTTTTTAAAAGCCGAATCGCCGCCACGTTATCCTGGAATTTTTTCTTCGCGCCAGTTGAATAGTCTCGGTCTAGACCAAAATAATCCCTTCCGTTTGGCTCAGGCCGGTCTTTTTCCGCGCTCTGTTCCGCCGGTGCTGCATTTGTTTTTTCTATCAGGGGATGCTTTGGATTTTTTACGCGCTCCTGCTTCGGGGGCTCTTCCGCGGCAACTTCCAAGTTATCCAGATCAAAAAAAGAAACCTGCTCATTTTCCGAGCCGGTTTCCGCTTCGTCTTTCGTTGATTCAGTTCGTCTGCCCTCTGCTATTCCGCTTGGGGCCTCCTTTAGTGCAGATTTTTGAGCACTTCCTCCGTCGCCAGCTCCCGCGCCTGTTCCATCAGGCTGTTCCGGTGCCGGGCCACGATCAGGATGTTCGGATCGACCGGGGCCGGGTTCGCTTTCAGCAGCTTGTCGAAGTAGCGATCGATCGCTTCCTGGTAGCGCTCGCTCACTTCGTTCAGATACGTCACGATCTGGCCCGTCTGCGTCAGGTAACTGTAGTGGCTTGGATCGTTGGCCTTGAGGTAAGGCTCGGCCAGACGTGCCCACCGGTCCATCACTTTCCCGTCGTCGTCCATCTTCAGATCTGGATACAGCATCCCGTCCGGTCCCTCCTTGTACAGAATTGAATCGTGAATTTCCTGCCACGTCATCGGACGACGTTTCGCCCGCATTTCTTGAAAGGTTTCTTCTTTCATTATCCTTTTCCTCCTGTTTTTCCTGATCAATGATTTCTACTACTTCATTCAAAAGTGCACGAGAGATATTCATAATTGCATTCCCGGCATGACTCACTAAGCGTGCATCATTTAATTCCATCAAGGCACTCAAATCATCGAACTCTATTTCTGGATGTTCGCCAAGGCGTAAGGAACAAAATTGATAAACACTCTCCTGAACAAGGGCTTGAAATGAATCATAACGTTTCTCGGTTCGGTTCGCGATTTCTTTATAAATTGCTTCTTGAAACGATAGTGGGTTAAGGTGCTGATCACCCCATTGATTGAGCAATCTTTGCTTCGTTTTGAGAGACGGAATCCAATTTCTCATCTCAATTTCTTTTCCAACCGTTTGCTTCAGGTCGAATAAATGGAAAAAGCGGTTTGAACCATCAAACACATTGGCCACACAAATACCATGTTCATGTTTTTTCACATGCCGGCCATAGCTGACCCACTGATCATATGTCGCTAACGCCGTTACCTCACGATTCTGCGAATAGGCAATTAAAACGACATCAAATGAATAGTTCTGAAAACGACTTGCAAAATTAAGAAACTCCATCCAATTTTCTGGGGATGCGGTCACCATATTCGCAAGTTCTTTAAAGGTATTTCTTAAGTCATCTATCTTAGATATCATTTGAAGATCCCCTTTGAATAAAATAACGACCAAAGGAAATCCTTAGTCGCAGTTTAGCATCAAACTTACTACTTTGCAATGTAGTATTTCTGGATGAAGTATGCTAAAATCTGATCATCAAACAAAATGACGAAGGGAGCCGAATCGTTTGGATCCGTTTATTGAACTCTTTCATTCTGAAAAAAGTGATCAAGAAAAAAAATCAGCCCTTCGCTCACTGCTACAGGAGGAACTGATCAATTATGAAGGGGCTGCTCATTACCTTGGGATTTCCCGAACGACTTTGAGAAAATATATTAAAGAGAAACGAATTCAACCGCTGATCGATCAGCCGCAATTTCAAGTTTTCCTAAAAAGTGACATCGATGCTTACTTACAAAAGAAAGGGAAATAATCGTCATTCATGTTCCCTGAGCACCCGTTTTTCTTCGAGCTAAGCGGGCGGAGCCCGTGCGCTTTCAGAGAAAAAAGCCTCAGCAGCTGGGTTCATCAATCGACTCCTCCTCACCTGGAGAGGCCAGCTGTTTCAGTTCTCGCTCATTGGCGTCGACATCACGGTCGAGTTCAAGCAGGTGCACCTTCAGTTCGTTAAGAGAGAGCACTTTCCCCCGGGTATCTTCCCCTTGCCATTGGCTCCATTTTTCCAATAAATAGTCCTCATCTTCGGCAAGTTGTCCATTCCGAGTCAACACTTTATAGGCCCGTTCGTGTTCACCTACTCCACCGGTTTGCCAGTCGCTTCCATTCCATTCATCTAGGTTCACGAAGTCATCACTGACCTCTACAATTTCTTCTGCAAAATCAGGGGGGCGTTCAATGATTTCTTCATTTCTTCCACTATCAAATTGTCGGTAAGTCTCTACAATTTCTGCATCAGAGAGGGCAAAAAAAGTATCGTTGGCTGCATCAAAGACCAGCTGATCCGATGTTTCCTTTTCCATATATGCTGGCGCTGATTCCGGCTCAACAGCCGGATAACCTTGCGTCTCAAAAAACTCATGTAATTTATCAATCAAGTCATACTCAATTTGTTGACTTTTAAATCGCTGATAGGCTTCACCCAACTTTTCTGTATTGACTTTCGTCACATCAATTTCAGGAAACAGCCAAGCTTGTTCTCCAAGAACATATTGAGGTTCAATGTCTTTTTCAGCAATGAGCAAATGACCCAGCGCATGCTCGCCATAAACTTGGATCTGCGTTTGCCAGAGCCTAAACTTTTTCATTTTGAATGCTCCTTCTTTTACGGATGTTCCCTCAGCACCCGTTTTTTCTCCGAGTTAGCTTTTTGAGCAGAGTGGTCAAAAATTTAGATATCTAATTTCCGTCCAGCGACATTTTCTACACTCCTTTCTCCCCTGAATCCAGGACTGCTTTTCGACCTCAAAAAAATCTAACAACCACCTCCTTTGGTATGTAAAAAAGGAAGCCTTTTCGGCTTCCCTTTCGTGTACTTAGCTATTTAATTTCGTGAATGACACCCCTCTGGAAAAAATAATCAGGGTCGTCACGTAGAATCACAAGGAGCCGACAAATCATATCTGGTACGTCGCGATCCCCATGTTCCCAATGTGAAAGCGACGGCCGTTTTACGCCCAGCAACCGGGCGAAAGTCTCCTGCGATAGTTTCATCTCTTTCCGTATAGCGATCACTTCTTTTGCAGTAAAGGCCTCCGCTTCCTCCACTTCGCATGCACGAACCGTCTTTCGTTTTTTGAGCGGCATCTCTTCGATCGGGACACCGCTGATCTCAAACAGGTCGAGCGTCTCGATCTTCTGTTTCTGCTTGCTCATTCCCGTTCCCCCTTCACCCGCCCGTCCTCGTTAACGAACACATGAGAGACCGCACCAGACTGAAGCAATGCGGACAGCGCACGCGTATTCATCTCGATCGTTTTTAGCGTTCGGTCGAGTACGGCATCGTAGAATTTCCGATTTTGCTCGCTTGCATTTTCATAAGCGATCCGGGTTAAGAGTTCTCTTAAAAATTCTTCACGTGATCGATGACGTCTATGAGCTAAAGTGTCCAGCAGTTTCACCGTCTCATCTGTCAGTCCCCGAATTTTTACGTCGGCCATTCTTCTCGTCTCCTTTCATTCTTTTCTCGTCCGTCCGGAAAGTTTGCATCCTATTTTCTGCCTCAAGCTCGCAAGAGGGGAAAGGCAGAATTGAAGCGGGATAAGGGAATCGTGCCCCCAAAAGCAGGGGGGTTTGGCGGTGCCAAACCGATCACGTTGGGGTCATAAAAAGCCGCAAATACAGTCTGTAGACCGTGTAAAGTAACGTTTGCACCGTTTTATACGTCCTCAATATTATCCTTTATTTCCATATTTTAGGAATAGACCGTCTTACACTCCCTCAAAAATTGACAATTTATTGTTCTTATCTTGCTTATCTGTAATTTTATGTTTAATTTTAATCATCATTTGTTGGGGACTTTGATACCCTTTTCAAGCAGTTTCTGGTTTGCATCCTGGATCTGAAGTTCCAGTTTTTTTATCTTGTCCTGAAGGTCCCGCTGGAGTTTGACCTGATCCGAAATGCTTGACTGATCGTTCTCCACATTGGATTGAAGATTAGTAATTGTGTTCTCCGTACTCTGAATTTCATCGGGTGTCTGATACTTTTCATTGGCTCGAAGGGAAGTAATTTGCTGCTGCGTTTTTTGAACATCGGCTTGGTCGCCGTCAATGATTTTGCCAATCTTTTTAATCAGCGTCCGTGCGTCTTGTTGCTCCAATCGAGCATACATAATGACATAAGCTTCGTAGCTTTGTGAAACGAGTGCACGATTATCACTCATATGGACACCTGAGACCTTCCAGGTCCCCTGTTCAAAATTACCTTGCGTAGCTGCCCCATTATTTGAAGAATTGGAACCGGAAGCAGTAAGCAAATTGGAAAGATTCACATCACCAATAGAAGCATTTCCATTCTCATTCCAGACGCCAATATCGATGACCAGCTGCCGATAATCCATCGGAACGTGATAAACTTTGAGCACATAATATTGGTCGGTTACTTGCACCAAATCACTTTTAAGCTGAGTCCGTTCAGGAAGTACAGCGACGATATTTCCTATCTTTTTAACACCACTTGTGTCATCACTTTGTGCGGAAATCAGTAGCTGGGCATAGCGCGTTTTTGGGTTTAAGGATTCGGAAATAATGGTTAGATCCGTATTCTCAAGGGTTAATAAACTCCTTGACCCCACACCACTGTCGGCAAAATGTGACCCTGTATAAGTGAAAATACTAAAGCTGAGATACCCAACAGAGAGCACACACAGTACAGCCATAAAATATAAAAACCAGCCCCCGCGATCGGAAAAAAGTTGCGTTTTGGCATGACCTAATGGATGAAAAATTCGGTCCCAAAATGCATCGATCTTATCCTGAAATTCATCCATTGTTCCACTCACCGCTCTTCCTCAAGGACTTCCAAACGCTGAGCTAGATGCTGTTTAGTGACATAGGCATCCCCTTCGATCAGCTGAGGTTGAGGGTCAATTTTAACAGCGGTCTCTTGAATGTTTTTAGCAACTAAGAGATCATTCCAGTCTTTCGGAATCGTCTCAGCCACCGGAACCCAGCTGTTGTTATAGGCATTGTGATAGTAACGAATTTTCGGTTCGTATTGAAAGACTTCCGTTTTATCTTTTATCGCTTTGAAGTAATCGCCAATGACCTGACGAAGCTGGACTTGGCCATTGCTCCCCGTGTTTTTGCTAAGCAGATCCGCACAGATCAACGTCGCTTCCTTCACGTTCTGTCGCGCATGGATGTCGGGTTCTCCCGCGCCGCCTTCATGGGCAAAATTCGTTTCTACCTTCCGGATCGCAGCGAGCCAGGTCCAATCAATACCCGCTTGTTCTCCAACTTTGCGGTAGAAAGAAGCGAGTTTTTTCGGCAGAACGAGGTCATACGGAATCTCATTCACCAACATGTCTTTTCCAGAACGGACAAATGAATAATCCCGTACATCCTCAAAAAAATGGTGACCCGCTGCATCGTTATCAACACAAATATGCGCCTCAATTCGCCGATTGAGGCGCTCCTCCAGTAGTCGGTAATTCTTTAAAAGAGTCTTGAGTTTTAAGCCGTTCATCGAAAAGAACCGTGCGTTTTGAATCTCACGACTGCCCTCATCGATCTTCAAAGTCAAAAAAGAAAGCGCATCAACCGGCGCTTCAAAAAAGTAGATCTTGTCAATGTCACGCGTCTTCCCTACATCAAAATAATAGCCATAATCGCCGGTCGTCAGAATTTTTTTAAACCGTTTGTGAACCGGGGATGTGCGTTTTTCAGGTGGAATCAACCAAGTTCCCTCAAGATTAGCTCCCACAATTTTTTCTTTTTCAATCGGGTCATGCCATTTAAAAATAACATTTCGTTGAGTGTCTTCTGCTAAATAACCTTTTTCTATCAATTCACTGACAAGCCAGGCATTAATACGCCGATTTCCAACCAAATATGCTTTGAGTTCTGCCGTCTGTCCCATTTCGTGTACATCGCGATCATAGTCAAAAGACTGTTTTTCCTGCACTTGGACTGCTGTCTCTTTTCTTCGATATCCGCGATGTTCCAGGATATCCGTGACGGCTTCAATAAATGAAAGGTTGTAAAAAGCTTTGGCCAGATTAATACAGCTTCGATTCTCTCGTTCCTCTCCGCTCCTTGAATTCCAGACATAGTAGCCTTTTGAGGGACAAATGACCAGACTGTCGTGCGTTTTGTTACGATAGTAAGCCCCGGAAACATCGAAATCCTCGCCTTTTGATTGCAAATAAGCGACCATGTCCATCTCTCTCGCATCCGCAATTTCTTTTTCAGTGAAAATACGTTTTCCGTACATCGTCAACCCTCCTGTTAAAAAAGCAGACGCTTCTCTATGCGTCTGCTTTTTCTCATGTGTATTGAATTAATATTTGAATCAAATCATTGAATTAATTCATACATTAATTCTATATTTAATTCTTGAATTAATTTTTCAACTAGCGTTCAAATTTCGCCTTCGCGTCCATCTCCCGCTCCATCTGTTCGTAGGCCATCTCGTCTCGCCAGCGATCATATTCTCTTTTAAATGCACGATTCATTTCTCCCAGAAGTCGGTTGGTCGTTACTTTTCTACGCCATTCCCCGGCGCTCGCCGCTCGTGGCATAGGACGTTCTCGCGGCTTGCTTTGACTGACTGAACGAAACTGATCCGAATAGCTTGGTTCCTGGTGAGTGCCCTGCCGGTACCCATTGACTCCGGGATCCCTCGCCTTTTGCCGCTCCTTATCTGCCTTGAACTGTCCTTCAGCATCCTCATCAAAGTGCTGATGTTGTCTTGGAGCAAGCATCGGAAGCCTATTTTCAGGACGTCTGACGTTCTCTTTTTCATGTTTCTCTTCTGATTGATGAAGTGACTGAAGTGAGATTTGCGGTAAAAATTGTTTTGGATCTTTCACCCCTTTTTTACGCATCTCACGATCAAACGATCGAATCTCCCGAAGTAAGGCATTGCCCGTTCGAGAGAATAGATCAGCGATTTTATGTTCGCGATAGCCGCTGGATGGAAGGGGGATCGTCGCGTCACTCCCCGCGCTGCCTGTTGCAAATCCATTATCCTGAATGAGCGTCTCGCCGATCTCATCATGTTTTCGGTAAACCTGATAGTATTCCTGATCCATCTCGTCCAGCTGGGTATTCAACGCCCTGCATTCATCAAGGTGATAGCTTTGAAGATACAAGCGAATCAGCCGGTCCATCGGCTCCTTAAAGTGTTGGCGCTTGGCATAGCCATATTGCCAGTTATTGCGCTGCGGGGGCAGATGTTGATAGACGTCCAAGATGGCCGATTCAAATACTGGATCATAGAGCACCTTCTTCCGCGTGACATCGGCAACGATTATTCGCCGAATGCAATCATCCAACTGACTCAGCTTATCCGTGTAAGCTAACATCTCATTGACAAAATGACGTTTGGCGTCACGGACTGTAGCGGATTCCCGCCGGCCAATCGGTTGATACTCAATTCGGATTTCACCTGTTTCTGGATCAACAATACGGCAGTCCTTCCACGGTCGAGAAGGCTTCTCTTCCACCATTGATACATGGCAGTGAAGATGTTGCGTATTGTAATGAAAAGCAAGTGTAAAAAGCGGTTTTTGCAACTTTTCTCTATCAATAATTAATTCCATTGTTGTGAGGATATTGCGGACGATGCGGGATTCGTCGAAAGTCTCCGTTGCTGGATCGTAGTATCCATGTTTTCTTAGCCAGTCTGTGTCAAAAGTAAAGAGATCTTGCCACAACACAGAGTCCATGATTTGTGCCCGGTCATAACGCGCCACACGCAGCTTTCGTTCTTCTGGTGTCAAATAATGGCCGTCCATGCCAATAAGACCCTCGCTCTTTTTTTTATCATCTTGATAATCCATAAAAAGCGCAAAACGACCATCCGTCATCTTTTCAATCGCCTCTTTGCGTCCCTGATAGCCAAGGAATCCTGAGAAATGAACCGTTCGCTTTCCTTTCCCGTTTTTATGACTTGGGACAATAAACTGGGCATTATAAAAGATACCAGGAGAGCTGCTCATGAGTTCTCACTTTCTGCTGGTTTCGGATGGCTGTGCTTCTTTGTCCAGAAGATACGTTTACGGTCTGACTCGGCTTTTAGTGCCTCTTTTAAAACATCTGAAGGATCTTTCTCTGCCGTAAATACCCTCAAATAGTCGCTATTATGAAGAGGGGTGTTTAATAGGTCGATGATCACGCGATTCTGGCCAACACATTCATCGACCAGCTTCTTTGTGATATTGATCTGATACATCAGCACATCAATTTGATTCATTCTTTCCTGATAAAGCGCAGCATTATGGACCAATCGAACAAAAAACTGACTTAATGATTCGTCAGAACTCATAAGATTCTCGATCTGTTGCTCAGTCTCAGGCTTGTAGTAAATAGATTTTTTGATCATACCCCTTTCCCTTCCTTCATCCTCTTGCCACTACTTCACTGATTGGTCGATCAAACAGTCCCACTAAAATCATTCCTAATCCTATGAATAACGCCCAGAACGCCAAAGATTTTTTCATAAGAGTCCTCCATTAATTGGCCGCCCCGTCCGGCACAAAGATCGAAGCGTCAGTTATTTTATTGTTTTTTTGGCTGATCGTTACTTGATACCAGCTCACCGAACCGGCAGTCGTTTTGCCATCTTCCTGCCAGTTGTAGTTCACTTCAACAAGCCCGGTATCCGCATCCGTCGATGAGGTGTTCAGAAAGAATTGAATCTGCTGAGCCGTCATTCCTTCATCCTTTGACGGCTGAGAAGTTCCTGAAGCCCCACTGATGGGCTTAACGGACGGGGCCTTTGAATGAGTTGTTGAAGTATCGACGCCTTCGCCAGCACCGACGAGTGACTTTAAAACATCAGGTGTGCAATATTGTGAGGCTTTTGAATAGCGCTGATTAAAACTTCTGGCGTCGTAGGTATAGAGACTGTTGAAAAAATCCCTCACCAGCGTCGTATCCTTTTGTATCCGACTTTTCATTAAATCAGAAGCATTTCGACTTGAGAGAGACGGTTGACTCACTATTGAAGTAGGCTGAGTGAGCTTGGCCGCCTGATCACTGGGCTGAGTTCGAAGCTCGCGTTGTAGTTGTGAATTCTCCTTCTTTGCTGTTTGTAAGGTTTTCTGAGCGTCAGACAGCTGGTCGCTAGCTGAAGACAAGGCAGCGGATGTATACGCCGTTGTCGTAAGCAAAGCCAGTAAAATAATCAGTAGCAGGATCATCAGTTTTCTGTTAATCAGCATTTTTCTTACCCCCCCTTTTTCATTTCACAACACGTCCAAATCCGGCTATGTGACTGCTCCAGTAGGGATTACTAAAGACATCTACGACTTCAATCTGTTGAGGAAGAGGATTGTTGTCTGTTTCCGCATTGACCATCTGATTATTCCCGATATAGATACCCACATGGTCCGCCCCTCCGCTACCGAGCTGGAAGAAAATCAAATCGCCAGGAGAGAGCTTACTTTGATCAATTCTTTGGAAATTAGCGTTTCCTTTGAACATCTCTTGCGAGGTCGGCCTCCCTGATATCTGATAACCGGCCTGGCGAAAGGCATAAATCACGAGTCCCGAGCAGTCAAAAGCATCCGGACCGGTTGCGCCCCACACATACGGTTTCCCACACTGAGCGAGTGCAATATTGACAGCGGTTGATGCTTGTCCTGATGCTCCAGTGAGTGCTCCTCGCAATTGACCCGTTGAAGGATCATAATACTCCAATATTTTTTTGTAATAATTGATGTCACCGCCGCCCGCGCCCAGGGAACGTGCCCAAGTATAAAAATCATTGTGCTCATTCAGAGACCAGTCTTTGATTCCGTTTTCCGCCAGCCAACTGGCAAGCGAAGAAAAATTGTAATAGTCACTGGTTAGATTGACATCATTCTCACTTCGTGCGGACAGCGTGTGGCCGGTAACTTGTGAGAGCGTATCCACGGCGTCTTTCATACAAGCTACCCCATAATGTATGCTTTCTGCAGTGGTCAAGCTATTCGGCTTCTTCCCGGCATATTCACTGGCCTGAAAGATGTCCGGCGTCTTCTCTGCGTTGCCTCCGGACTCAACCATGACGTGCGCCAGAAGCACCGGGAGCCAGGATGAATCTAATCCCTGTTTTTTCATTTCTGTCGCAATTGCATCTTTAAAGCGCAGAACCGCGCCAGAAACTGACCCACCAGCAGGCGTTTCCGACTGTTCATAGTTGTAATAGCCACCAAATACGGAAACCGCGCTGTCCGCAACAATAGTCACGAGCATGACTGAGAAGAACAAAAAAACAGCTGCACCCAGCAGCTGCAATTTCCAAATGAGCGGGATCCGTAAGCGAAACATAACTTAGGCCCCCCCATCGAAGATCGCCTGTTCAGCGGCAGGCAATTCGATATGAAAATGAATGTTTCCATACCCTGAAATATTCAGAATGGTATCCCCGGTAGACAGTCCCGGGATCATATCCAATTCCCGCTCACTCAGCTGAGAACGAAAGGCGCGTCGAATACGCTCAGTTGCCTCTGGTGTTTGCTTCATAATGAACTTATAAGTGGTATTGCCGAAAATGGCCGTCAAAATTTTCTCCATGTCGCCATTCACGTTTTGCGGCAGAACATCATCAAAGTTTTGGCTGAACAGGCCAATCTGGCAAAAATACTTACGTCCTTCACGTGCCAGACGGTCGATCGCTTCCATGACATTAACGTTTCCGCTTTTCACCGTGTTGTGGAACTCATCCCAAATGATGTTGGTATAGACGACGTCCGAGAGATCGATTTGACCGAGATCATACAATTTTTTCTGCATATGACCGACTTTAATCGCATGATCCCAAACCATGTTAAAAACTGAAAACAGCTGAGCATTAAACACGTTTTTATCCTGCTTAAGCAGGCTTTCCAGGTTAAACACCCCAAATTTCATGCTATCGAGCGGGGGTAACGAAGTTTTGCGATCAAAGATTCGAGGGTAGGTTTCAACAATGTTAGTCACCGTTAGCATAATCCCGTCGATCCGTTTCGCTTCGTAAGTATCGACATCTTTTCTCAGATGGCCATTCTCATAGTAGGTTTCTTGTAGCCATTTTCTAAAATCAGAATAAGTCGGATAAGCATCGGCCGGATATTGAGTGATTTTATCCATTTCCAGAGGAAGGGAGTTGTAAAACGCTGTGGAGAGTTTGATGAACTCTTTTTCCTCCTTGGCGTCTCTCTCACCTGAAAGAAAGCGATAATTGATTTTAAGAGCGTCCACAAAGGCCATGAAACTGCCGTGTTCATCAATCTCGTTGGAGGCTTCATCCAGCACCGTCGCAAAGACTTGCCACGGATTGACCGTTCCGTCCGACCCGTTCATGTTCATGGACGAGCCACCCAGCCGTTGGCACAATCGGTCAAACTCGGCACTGACCGCAAAAACAAAATTGTTATTGCCTAAGATCACGGTGTGTTCCGACAATATTTTCAGTAACGTCGACTTGCCGCTGCCCATTGTTCCAAACCCCGAATAGTTATAACTGAGGCGCTGAGTGTCCTTATGCGTCATATCCAGAACAACAACACCTTCAGTGGGTGTGAAGCCCATATATAACCCGCGGGGGTCCAATAATTGAGTAAAGTCAAACGGAAAACTGCCAGCAAGCGATAGGGATTTAATTTCCTGACCCATACGATGCATCAAGGCTTTTTGCTCACTGTAATCCGTAAACAGGGCCAGCCACTCAGCCTTGGCCTCAGCGAGAAAAATCTGAGCATTAAAACCTAACGGCTTCAAATCCTGTTGCAGTGCCTTGACTCTTTCTTCGAGTTCCTCAAGCGTTGGCGCGGACAGGTACATGCGTGTGTTTATTTCCTTGGCACTTTCATCGTCACTGATAATATCCGCGATTAATTGATTCAGAGATTCTAATTCAGACAGGGCTTCGGATTTCTGGCTTTGTTTCGTTGCCTCATCATAGCGGGCTTCCTGTTCGGTTACGGAACGGTCAAGAGCGGGTAACAGTCTATTCTTATCAATCGTGTGAATGTCGACAACCGTCACTACACCCTTACGGTTAAACACCCCATTAGCCCAGAAAGGCCCGGGACGACGGGGATAGCCATAAATATGCAGACAGGTTTCGTAGCCGTCTCCCTTGTGCATGTAACGCTCAGAGAAAGCAATCCCACCTTGCGGTTGGATGTAGCCGAGCAGCTCTTCGTCATAGCCGTCTTTATTGATGCCAGCCGCCCAGTCCTTATGTTCTACATCCTCACCGAACTGAATATAATCCGAATTGAGATTGTCCAATTTATAAAGAATCTGTAACTTCTTCTCAAGCGAGATGTCTCGTATTTTGAAATGTTGCCGTGAGCAGGAGAGCAGAAGCTTCCGGTTCTCATGTAGTTCTTTTTCATCTTCAGCAAAAATTTGCACATAAAATTCTTGATGCGTCAACGTTTTTTGAATGACACTCAATTCACGCCGACGTTCTTCCTGAAAAGGATAATAATCCGTGTTGTTGGTTACCCGGATCTTTTTACTGATAAACTCAATCTGTTGCTGCGTATTGGCTGGAAAGTTCATGAAGATCAACTTAAGATCTGGATGATACTTACGCAGGAAAAAAGAAAACTCAATAATCGCGCTGACTTTATCCGCTTCCTGAAGGCTGTCCAGGTTCAAACCACCAATCTCGTAATAGTCCGTCAGACGTTTTTTTTGCTTCAAACAATCCGGACGGAGGACAGCACGGAATGGATGGAGACTGGATACCTTACGGACATCAGATCGACGGACCTTTTTCTCTTTCCTTTGATGCCTTCTCTTTTGATTAATCTTTTCCCGAAGCTTTCCAGCTTCTTCCTTTTCAACTCGGACGGTATCGTCAAGAAACAAAGGGACTCACTTCCTTTCCATTTCCGTATCCTCAAGATTCAAATCATCTACCTGACGTTTAAACCTGACCGGATGATAAACCGTCCGATCGCGCGCCAAGCAGCAGTATAACGATTGATAGAGCAATTTTTTTGGATTCGCTCGTGAAGGCGTGATCCAGAAGAAAAGAAAAAAACCTACCACAAGGTAGGTTTGGATGCGTAACGACACCGGAATAAAGTCGGTGTACATGATGAAGAACATCAGCACAAACAAGGCGACGAAGTGCCGGATTGAAAAGATGTTCCAGAGCTTCGTCGAAGTACGAATTTGTTTGGGAATGTCAAAAACTTGATTCATTTTATCCTCACTCTCTCAGATTATCATTATGATCATAAGCTTGACGTAAAGTCCGTCCCATCCGCTTTCCACGCACATAACTCTTATGAATATTGGTTTTATGAAACTGGTTCACCACGGCTTTCCTTAACGGATGTTGGAATGCAGTTTGAGCTTGGCGAGGTTCAGAATTCAAATGAAAGGAACCAAAAGACGGCTGGCTGGTACCCTCACCATCTGATTGATAGTTATCGCCATTTGAACCACCTAGTGACATCGGTGGCTCAGCTTCCTCGCCTGAAGCTCCCGAATCGAAGGCTGCTGAACGATCTTCAGGACTATTTTCAAGAGATTGCGACAAGCCACTTGCAGGTGATGAAGCCTCAGTTGACGAATGCGGTATGGAAACTGGCGATTCGGGAGGCGAAGTCGAATTCTTGCCAGCTGTCCCAGGCGCGAGCATGGCGGCCGGAGCGCCTTTCGAATGCAGGAGATCAGCTGGAGTGGCCCGAAGTGCTTCATTTTTCTGCTGCTGATTGTCATTTTTAACGCCTTGGCTCAATGCGCCAGGTTTTGAGGTCCCCCCAGGAATCCCAGTTGCCGAAGGGGCACCTTTTTTCGGATGAAGAAGAGCCGACGCACCGGTTTTTGGATTGCCTTTTTGAGTGCCTTGGGCGCCCGAAGCTCCCGGAACAGCAGCCATGCCGCTCCCTTCTTCCTTTGCACTATTATTCTGTCCTTTAGGATCCATGGCTTGTCCCTTTTCGTCCTTGCCTGGATGCAGAAAATGCTCTCCATCACCACTGACATGCGGCCCAGCAGCTTCAGCGCCTGCAAGTTCCGGCTTTTGCTTCCCAGAAATGCCTTTCTTCTGAGCACCGGCTCCGTTAACGGTGTCATTAGCATGGAGCAAACTTTTCCGCGAATTCCCTGTTTTTTTGCCCATACCTGCAGCACCAGCAACCGCACCGGCGACACCGGCCATAAGCCCGGCACCTTTTTTCATCATCTTTCCAGCCATTCCACCGGCAGCTTTAACTCCTAATAAGCCACCCATCATGCCCCAACCAGCACTTACGCCTGCATCTACACCAAACACACGGGCAAACTGGTCAGGTCCGTTAATCACAAAAATTCCGGCAGCTGCTAATGCGATCAGCTGCACCAGCGCATTGATATGGAGGGTATTAAGCCAAGCCGTATAATCCGAAAACAGGGAGATCATCGCACAAATACAAATCACCGTTGCGATCTCTGCAAAAATGTTTTCGATAACACGTCGAAACTTGGCCATTGAGAAAACATCAAAGAAGGAAAGTACCGTCGCAAAAATCTGATTAAATGCCAGATCAATGCCGATTCCGGCCATTTTTAGCATCGATAAAAGCAGCACTAAACCATCGACAAGGAGGGTCACAAGCGCCGTCCAGAAATGCCAGGTATAGCGGTAATAATAATCACCAAAAATCGATTCCAATGAACTGAGCCAACTCGAAATTCCATTCTTTTTTACAGCGACCGTCTGATAGCTGCCATCGTTATTGATCTGACTCCCGATCTTGTATTCAATGTATTTTCCATTGGTCGTAGCCAAACTTTCAACTGTATTGGGATCAGCAATCTCCGTGATATCTATCTCATCTACAGATTTTGTGTCGAGCTCCTTTTTCAAGGATGTATGTCGAAAATCATCCTGAGCAAAGGTATAAATGTCCGTCACATTATTTAAAATGGTCTGCGTGCCTGTCTGCATAGAGATTCCATTGTCAGAGGCAAAAGCTTTTGAAATCGATAGCATATCGTCCATTAGACTCGGCAACGCCAAAATAATTAGGGCCATTAAAAACAAATGAATGATCGCATCTCCGTATTTTATACGGGCACCAATGATCAGAAATAGCCCGAGCCCAGCAAACACAACAACCAAAATCGCTGCCTCAAGAGGTTTGATTGTTCCAAGAAGTTTCTGAACAGACGAGGCATGAAAAAAATCCAATGTCTTGAGCACCGACTGAAAAGAGCCGTCCAGAAGATCGACCAACTGGCCGATCCCGATTAAGATCAACCAACCCAGCTGCCGAAGAAAATAATTAAGGACACTGACTGGATGCAAGAGAAAGCTAAATTTATTCAGGAAACTTAAAATCGACGAATTATCACTCGGAACGTCTAAAGCAAACGCTGCCGCGGGCCATAATAAAACGCCTAGCCCTGCAAATAAGCAGCTAAGCGTTCGCACTCGCCAAAATTGAGGTTTCATCAATGACCTATTGGGTTTCCAACAAAAAGAGGACATTTTTTCTTTAAACCGGAGCCTACGCATGAACTTTCGCCTCCTCAAAGCCTTTTATCAGCTCCGTGATTTTATTAAAAATGACATCCTTATCAACCGACACAAGTAACCGGAACAGCTCATCCAGAGTGGCCTCCGGTCGTGAAAGCACATCTGCGACCTGACCGGCAAAACCTTTTTCCACAGTATTTTTCTGTAAAAGCTCAATAAGACGCGCTTTATCGGTTGTGTTCCAGCGATCGCAGCAGGGAGACAAAGTGGTGACGTCGGCTCCCATCACGTCCAGTAATATTTTCATCCGACGTCGTTCTCGAAGAGTTGCCTGACTTTTTGCTTCGGGTGAAGTAATATTCTCTGGATCCGCAGTGATCGGTTCCTGCTCAACTGTCTTTTCCACTTTCTCAGCTGAATTGATCTCGGGAGGATCCAATGTCACAAGCAAATCTTGTAACTGTAGCCGACGGTGCTCACTTTCATGCGCTTCTGTGATCTCCTGCCAACTGGCGGTTTCCGTTGGCAAGTAATCATAGTAACCTCTCATCCGAGTTCTCCCCTGATTCAAAATGGGATAAGCCGTGATCGGATGTCCTTCAAGATCTTCATTTTTCATAATCCGTAAAATAACGTTCTCTCCAAATTGCATGGACTCCAGTTCACTAACTGTCATCAGTTCAACGTCCTTGACCATTTCTGTCTCATCCTTATTGACAGAGAACCATTTACCAGTACGGTTAACATCCAGTACCGGACGTTTACCCAGCCGCGTACTAATGAGTTCCGTTGTCTCCTTCGATGGGGTTTTGATTAAAAATGTATACCCACAGTTAGAAAGAATCGTATCTTCTGTACCTTGCGGATACTTATTCAGCTGACTAAAGCTCTGCAAGACAATGAAGAAACGAATGTTGCGGCCGAGACAGGCTGACAATTTTGTATCCATATCCGACACCGGAGGCAAGTTGCCAAACTCATCCAAAAGATAAATCACTGGCCGTTTGCATTCTTGATGAGGCGCATCAAAAGCCCGATCAACTAATTTTTTATAGCTCTGTTCAATAAAGAAAGTGGCCAGCTTATGATTGGTCTTATCTTGATCCGGAATAATTAAAAATGTAGCGACCGGCTGGTCACCAAAACCCATTTTCTCAAAATTGAAATCGTTACGCGCCATCAATGTTGCAACACCCGGTTGAATATAAGTTTTCAATCCAGCAAAAACGTGAGCAGCAATGCCACCGAGTGTTGCAGAAGCCTTCGCTGCCATCTTGATACCACCAAACTGTGCACGAGCCGGATGGCTAATCGGAAGTTCACCAAACAACACATCCAGGCAAGTTTTCGTTTTATACTTCTTAAACAACGCCTGACGTTTTTTCGTATCGTTTTTCGCGTACTTTATCAAGTAGGGATGATTTTCACTGGCAATCACGTCGCTGCTAAGTGATTCCATGACCATAGCAAGGGAGTAAAGCCCAGCCCGGTCTGTTTGATGTCGGCGGATGCACTGTTCAATCAGCAAAATGGCAACTGCGGTAAAGAATAACTGAGCGTTGTCGGCCCACATGGGTTCTTTTGCTTCTGGATTTTCGTAAAAGGTATAAGCAATGTTCATAATCGCTTTAATCGCACGATCCAGTGCCTCGTTTCGAAGAATCGGATCAAGAGATTCATCCAAATATTTGGCATAATCCTCAATAGGTGCTGCAAAAGGGTTAAACGCATTGGACTCATAAGTATGCATCAGATTCAGGATCCGGATTTTATAACCTCTTTTTTTCAGCAGTAAATAGTTTTCTTGAATCAGTTCTCCCTTGGGATCGCTGATAATGAAACTTGCCTTTTTTTCCACACTTCTCGGTCGAGAAAAAGCATCCAGAATCGGTGCAACCGAAAAAACTTTTTTTCCTGATCGCGTGATTCCAATGATGCAGACATTCGTGACTTCTTGAGCAATGGAGATAAGAAACTTTTTTGTTGGTGGCTTGAAGAAAAGTCTCGTTTTTCCCAAAAAACTGGGGGCCTTTTCTGTCTGCTGTCTCTTACTCTCCAGTTGTTCAGTATCCACCAGCTCTGGCAAGTGATTCTCTATACGAACAGTTGGAATTTTAAGATGACTCTTTCGTCGCCACTTTCTCACTTCACGATAAGAAAAATGAGCGATCGGCAATCCCGGAACATCATCAAACGAAGCATCAATATCAGACGGCATGAACGGATATTGCTCAACCAGCTCCTGCCGGGTCGAAAAACGATTGGTCCCAGCTGTGAAGCGATCCTCCATTGCGTAGTACGAGCGCCGGAGGATGAGATAAAAAATAGCGGCCCAAACGGCTGTAAAAGCCGCTAGGATCGCACTGAATAATGGATACTGTGTAAATAACGTCATATGCGAAAAGGACTGTGAAAAACTTGCCGAAAAAGGAATTTCAAACACATGTCCATTCCAAGATCTAACCGATTGATAACTAGCGGTAACGGAACTATCAATCACCTGACAAAGAAGTAGAATGATTAGCCAAATGCCTATTATCACAGGCAAAAGCAGCTTCTTCTGAATGAGATAAGAGGGCAGGTTACGATAGGCCTGCCAGCGATTATTCCGCCAATAGTCCGCCTTATCGTCCTTCCATTTCATGTTTATTCTGAGCCTCCAATGTTTGTCCGCTCTGCTGGGCTTGAAGGGCTAAAATTTTACGATTAGCTTCACTGAGCTCATGCAGGAGCGGCAGTTGTTCCTGATAGATCTTATTGGCTTCGCAATAGGCCAACAAAATTTCGTGAATACAATCTTCTGGTGACTCCATGTGGGCCTCAAAATAGGTCCTTAAAAGTATCTTGGTTTCGTTGATTTGTTTTTTCGTGTACTTCTTTGCAGACATTTTTTCGCCTCCTTTCCGTATGTAAAAAAAAGAACGGCCGCAGCCGTTCCTGATTAAAGAACGTTATGTGAACAGATAAAATGAAAGACACCCATTATACGCTTAGGGGGCGCTCACTAAATCTTCTGTGATCGTCGCTTGATAAGTTCCAGCATAAGCGCTGGCTGGAGCTGACACACGCAAAGGGCTGATGATAGAATAAGTTCCCTGACCGTTACCAGAAGAGGCAGAGGCGACGCTAACCGGGCTGCCAGCATCGATGGCTGTATAACTGCTAATGGAACTGGAAACCGTGCTATCGCTCCCGCCGATGCTTGGTTTGCCAACTTGGAGTGATCCTGTCGGCAGTGTGTGCCCATTACCAGTGAGCTGTGTCGCTTGTAGCGTAACGTGCCATCCGTTTCCATTTCCTCGGTTATCCTGGACGCCAAATGCTCCCGTACTGAAATTTATCGACTGATTTTTTCCACTGCCGGTGGATGAGGTTGATAAATTAGTCGTTGGAGTTTGATCGATCCATAGAAGACTTCCAATATTATTGACTGTCACGTTCTGAGTCGAAACATTGCCAACATTATCCTTTGTCTGGAACGCGTACGTTCCATTTTGCGAAACCGTATAAGACGCGGAACTGCTTGTATGCCAGATGCCGTCCGGCGTCTGGATCGCCTGCACGCCCGACTGGCTGTCCGAAGCGCTCGCCGAAAGCGTCACCGGCGTATGGACTTCTGAAGATGGATTCCCCGAAACTGAGAGAGACGGTGCTGTATTGTCAATCTTCACGATCACGGTCTCCTTGTACGTCTGGCCCCGGGCGTCAACAACAGTATAAGAATAGGTACCGGCCTGCGTAAGCGTATCCGTATAGCTCGGATTATTGATCACCGTCCCGTTTGGCAACGTAATCGACTTAATCTGAAAGTCTGACGTATCAACCAGGGAATACTTCAGATTATTAAACGTCACGTCGGCGTCGCCTGTATTCGTGATCGGTAAGTTGGTCCAGGCCTGTAAATTCATGGCATAGCTTGCTGGGATTGACACCGTCTGATTAAACGAATAGGTTCCGTCCGCCTTCAGCGTCGACAGCGGAATTGAGATCATCGGCACGAAGGCTGTCCCCAGGTTATACTCGTTATTCGACTGCGCCATCACATAATAGATAAAGCCGATCGACAGATTGCCGCTGACCTTGGCACTGTTAAACTTAACGGATCCGCTGATATTGACCTGTTTACCGGTGTAGCTGGTATAGTTAGGAAATGTATAGAACACATTATCTCGCGATTTCTGTTCCCCGCTATAATTCGCTCCCACTTGATTATCGCTTGTAATTGTCACCGTGACGGGATTCGTCGTCCAACCAGTATTTGACTGAGATACGATCACGCTTGACGGCGGATTGATATTAGAAACCGGAATCGTCAGATCGCGGACATTGCCGGCCTTGTCATACGTCTTAAAAACATAGTAGCCATTGGAGGATACGGTATATGAAAAAGATGAAGCCGTCGTCGTCGACCCATCCGGCAGCACCGTGTGGTCCACCCCGGACGAATCGTCCGTCGCCGAAAACGTCAGCGCATACGCTCCGTTTTCCCGCTGGCTTAAAACGCTGCTATTCGTCAATGTCAATACCGGCAGCGTTGTATCCGAATTTCCAGTTGTCGACGCAAAGGGCTCCGAAGAATAGTCGACATCGGCGGTTGCATAATTGACATAATTCGAATTGATATAGACGGACGACGCCACCTGGTTATAGGGCAGCTCATCGACAGCCTTCGTCGCCACAATCAAAGCATAGCCATTATCTTTATTAATGACCTGCCATTGGATCGGTACGCCGAGATATTGACCAAAATTGATCGTCTGGCCGAGCGCGAGGCTACTCGCCGCCACTCCGTTCACCGTGGCCGTCGGCTTTAAGTTCAGGGCCGGAACAATGCCTTCCGGCTGATTGGGCCGGTTGTCTTCGGCGGCGTCCGAGCCGTCCCCCATTGTCATCAGCACGTCCCAGTTTGCGAGAGGCGCATAGGCCGTATCGGTCCACCATTTGTCGTCGGACGGCATGCCCCGCACCGCCGTCGCCTGGCTCGTCAGCGGTCGGTCGAGCGCGTAGCCCCGCTTCTGAATATACTGGTACACGTCCCACACATTCAGCAAAAAAGCCTTGTCATTTACAATATGAGACGAATAACTGTTGCCCTTCGACAGCAAATTGGAAATTGCAAAGGTCAGAGATGATGCATTACTGACATTCGGTCCCGAGCACCAGGTATTCGCGCTGCCCGCGCCAAACGCGCTATTGTAGGCCGGGTTATAATTCACCCGATGAGCCGTCACGGCAATGGCGCTTTGGTCGGCACTCGAAAACTCATGCAGAAATCCTTCCGTCGACGCATAACTCGGAGCAGCTCCGGTATACGAAACACTTCCAGCAGCGGCATTACTGTTAAGCCATTCCCGCAGATTCGAGCTGTCCCACCAGGAACTGCCGTCCACTGCTGGGTTGTAACCGTTAACTGACCCGACCGTTAGGTTAAAGATGCTGTTTGCACGCGAAACTTGCGGCAGAGCAGTGATAGAAAACGATAAAAGCAGAATAAGCGCAGCAGTGAGCCGTATCAGCTTTTTAAACATTCGTTTTCCTCTCCTTTTGGACTTGCTGATCTTGAGTCTTATTTTTTTTCCGATTTATGAAAAATAAGAACAGCCAAACCAGTACGGCTCCTATAATAATTCCACCAATTAATAACCCCCAGTTAATCGTATCTGCAGCAACCGGCCGAGTCTGTGTCTCGCTTTGATAGTTCTTAACTGCTTGATCCATCACCGTAAATGGATAGCTCTCTGTAACTGTCTTTCCCGCAACTTGACGGGTAATCTCTAATCGATAATCGCCAGGGCCAAAAGTTTTTGCCCCCCAAGGGATTGAATAACCTATCGAAGAGCAAGGGGCCATTTTAAAACTATCAGTTTGTCCGGAAAACAGCTTTTGATCATTCGTATAAACTGCCCACTTAAAATTGATGTTCGCAATCGTCGCCGAAGCATTCTCTATTGTTGGCAATACAATTGGCCCGCTTGCGGTAATCGTGACAGACGGTTTTTGAAAAGAAATGTTTGCAGCTGGTGAATTCCCAACAACTGCCTCAATGCCAATCACGCGCTCAACTTGATTAGTAATGATCAAAGATTTGCCTTTCGTTTTTTCAGTGCTCGTTGTTTCAGTAGACGGTGAGCAAAAAGAGAGCCCCCCCAGCAAAACGCCCTCAGTCAGTTTATCCGGCAGCCTCAGCGTATAGGATATGTTCATCGATTGGCCAGACGCAAGGGTTACTTTATTCGGTCCTTCAAGCATGGGTACCATCGCCCGACTCTTATCCGTAAGCTGGGAATAAGGTAGTTTTCGCTGCAAGGTGTACTGAATACCCCCATGAGTTGACGTAAGGGCATTATCTCGTGTGACGTTAATAGTTAAAGGATGTTGTGACAAGTTATGAAGAGCGATAACCAACGGATAACTGTGGCCAGGCTTAGCTGCAAAACGAAAATAGCCTAGATTGTCAGCCGTCACAGAAGCCGGTCGAACGTCGAAATCTAGTCCTGCCGCGTGCGTGGGCAACGCAGTGAAAAGTAAACAAAAAATTAAGGGGACGAAGGACAGACAGATCTTTTTGATCAATTTTGCGTATCTCCTTTCGATTTTATTCAATTTGGCCCTTATGCCCTTCTGAATCGCAATTTCAATGAAAAAAGCAATAATAGAGAAATTACAATTCAGAAAGACACAAAGGTTTGTGTCTTTCGAATAAAATCACGGTGCAGTTGCCAGATCATAAACGATATTGGTCGTATAGGTCCCGGCGTATGTGTTTGCTGGAACATTCACGGTCAGATTTTTTAAAGCTGCTGTATAACTGCCCATGCCGTTTCCGGCTGGAGAGCTGAGAAGAGTCACTGCACCGCTATCGACCGCAGCAGAATTGCTTGTGGTAATCGACGGGACGGTTGAAGATGTTGGATCTTGTTTACTGACGGATTGCACGGGATCAATTGTTGCCGAACCGACCGGTAATGTTTTTGATCCTGCCGCCACCTGCGGACTGCTCACCATTAAGTGCCACCCTGCCCCAGTACCGGATGCATCTGTCACAGCCACATTGCCCAAAGAAACAGCAGTCGTCGTATCGTAACCGGTAAGGCCGACTGCTGGCAGCGTGACTCCACTACCGGAACTGACGGTTCGAGTGCCCCCATTAATTTGTACCGTCGCCGTCTGAGTGGCTGTTGGATCCGCGGCATGACTGACGCCTAAGCCAGACATAAAAATTAAGACAGCCGTGATAAGGACGACTGCCAGCTTCAAAAAACGATTTTCTTTAATTACTGTGGACATTTTTACACCTTCTTTAAATTGATTTCATCGACTGATGAATCCTTTTCAACATGAGCATTCTTCTTCTGTTTCTTCTGTTTCAGTCTTTTGCTTCTTTGTCTCAGAAGAATAAACCCCCAGATCCTCTTTCAGGAATACAGTCTGTGCTCGCTCGTCCCAACTTTGCGCTTGACTCACCTGTTCGTTTCGGTTAACCAGATAGCGGTTGAATTTTTGAACATCCATATCAGTAGAACCACCTTGATCCAAGCGGACCATATCTTGGCTGAGTTCAAAAATCGCCTGCTGTCGTAGTTTAAGATAGCTCACGTTGGCCTTATCAGTCGTTTCCACTGACGAAAATACCATCGAGTTTATCGAATGGTAAGTACTACCCACATAGTCGTTAAACAGCAATTTTTTGTATTCCGTCCTGTAATCGGTCAAGAGCTGATCGTGAGCATCAAGGGGTTTCGTTGCTTTTAACTCTGTGCGTTTAGCCGCCAGACGTTCAGCTATTTTCTCCGTATGTTCGGAAATCTGGCGATTCACATGCACAAGTCCATCAATCATCCGATTCTGAAGCGCTTTTTTTAGCCGTTCAGGAGATTCAGCGATCACTTGGAGTTTTTCCTTCACTTGATCCTTAAAGTGGATTAAAGCTTCTTTCAAACCTTTTTTATAGTCATCAAGACGCTCAGGCCAACCCTTTGGAGCCTCCTCTTTTGGCTTTTCCTTCTCCTTCTGATAGCATTCAAGCAGATGCTCTACTCGTTTAAAGTGATCATCCAGCAGTTGTTTCATATCGTGACGTGTGATAAATTGCCGATCATTTTTTTCAATTCTATTGATGAGATACCGATAGATCTGGAGAAAATTATCATTGGTCGTATTCATCAACGCAAGTTTTTCCAAACGTTCACTAGGTTCAACCTTCTGTTCATCTTGTTGTAAGGGTGAAGAGAGTGCTTCATGAGATTCCGCAGACTCAAAGGATTTCAGCGGTTTCAAAGTCCCGATGACTTTCGGAAATCCATTGGATAAATTACCGAGTTGACTTGCTACGTTGATCATTTCTTCATGTCCAATGCCTTCACGCGCTGCAAGTTCCTTCTCTTTTTGCTTTAGATGTTCTTGCTTGGTGGGCATTTCATTAAAAAAATCTTGTATTTGTTTCTCAAACGAAACTGAACCTTCCCTTTCATTAAGGGGCAAGGTGTTAATCAAGCTTTCATAATCGGTTGCCATTTCTTATCCACCTACCTTCTCATTTATTTAATTCTTTTTGAAAAGCCCCAATGTCTAACAAATTGAAAAGTGACTTTCTCCGGAATGTAAAACCAGTCTGGTGCATGGATGCCTGTTTTCCAAAATACGAGAAGTATGACCACATACACCAAAATAATAAAGATAAGCCATTTTAATCCAGTCGAAAGAAGGGAAGAAAAATGGCGTTCATAGCGATTGTTTCTATCTGCTGCTGCTTTGGCCAGTGCTTTTATCTGCCGTCGACTCTTTTTTATTTCCCTTTCGTGAGCCTTTTGCTGACGCGCAAGTTCTTGATCTTTTTCCTGTAGACGTGTTTCAAAATGATTCATCCGGCTGTCTACGGCAGAACCGACAAGGCTCTCAATTTCAGGTACAAATTCATGAACGTCATGTGTTTTCTGATCTCTTGTTGGCGCAGAATCACGTGGAGGCTCAACCGGTGTTGGTCCCTCTTCCAGCTCATTAACGAGAACCTCTAGAGTGGATTCTTCTTTGCTTTCTGCTTTTGCAGTTTTCGCCTCCTCCCTAATCAGATCTGAATCAGGCAAAACATGTTTCACAGGACGTTCGCGACGTTTCTCCATCCAACCTTTGATCTCATGGACACCTTGATGAATCCCTCTAATGGACCCCCTCCATAAACGTCCGATCTTCTTTAAAAGGACCTCTGCTTTTTCTTTACGTAAATATCGATGAACTGTCTGATTTTTTCGTTTATTACTCGATTTGTCTTTACGAATTTCCTCTTCCTTTAACCAACCGAGGATCTGATGGTATTGTTTACGGTTCAATTTTTTCAGTCGATAGTAAAGATCGAATCGTTCCTTTAAGTAAGGGATCACGGTCTTATTAAGACCTGTCGAATATTGCGTCTTAAAGAAAGACTCAGCGGATGCGGTAAGTAGGGAGATGGTGAAAGTTTCCGACTCAATGCTCTGACAGAATTGGTCAAAATCCGTTAAAGTCATCTCTTTCGGGAGAGAGAGTGACGCATCAGTCGATGTTTCAATTCTGACCGTCAACATCAGCCTCAGCCTCCAAACGTCGAAACAAAGAACGACACACCTGCTACGGCTAAAAGAATAAAGGCAATACCGGCAATCGTTGACCAAATGTGATCCTTCGCCCACTCTTTCAACTTACGTGGGCCAAAGAAAGCTAAGCCAATGATGCCAAATGAGACCGCTGCAATTCCTGGAAAAATCGTCTTAATAAAACTCATAACGGAGTTTGAGCCACTGTTAACACTGGATGAAAGACTCGATGCGAAAGTGTCTTTGGGGAAACCAGCAGCAAGAATTGCTGCCAGTGCCAGCGTTGGTAACATCAGACGTACCAACCTCCGATGTTTTTTAAGCATTGCTTTGACCTTTGTCATTTCTGACAGCGTCCTTTCTTGATTTTTTGACATATAAAAAAGCACCCGATTTAGGAAGCTTTATGCCAGTTCTAAAATTGTTTGTGTTCGGTCCATAACTAATTTTTCTAACTTAAAACACCGTAAAGAATTAATACCCGGACAATAAAAATCAATAGCCATGTGTTTTTGCAAACGTTTGGAGTCAAAGCCAAACGTCATGGAGACAAAATCCCTCCTTCGGCATTGAAATTTTCTCCGGGTCTCTATGTCCTGAAGTTCTTTAAAAGACACTTCAAACATTAATACAGACCCCCCATTTGACATTTAAGACCCTTCCAATCTGTTGCATTAATGAAGAAACAAATGGATGAAGCCTACTTTTACCCCATCACCCACTGCACCTGGGATCAGCGAATTCCAGTAGTTAATGATGTTATTCAGAGTGGCCGGAAACTGGACTTTCATGATCTGGAACAGGAGCGCGCCGACGGCTACCAGGAAAGCTGACCATAACAGACGATCAATGTTTTGTTCCATGTTCTCACCTCCTTTCAGGAGAATCACAAACAAAAAAGCGCCCATTTTCTCATGTAAAGAAAATGAGTGCTCTTTGAATAACACAGGCAGAGTTTCGATTGACACTTAGAAATCCTGAAAATACCTAAACTGACTCGTCCAAACAAACTTCCATCAAATAACGGGTATACAAGAACCAATTATTAAGAACCCCGGATTAATGAAACCGAAGATCCATTAGCAACCTCATTCGTCGGCGGCAGGTTAAAAAACGGCAAACCGATTTTTCCAATAATCTTGTAGTCCACTTCTGTGCCATAGGGCAATTGAGCCGTCCCAGAGAGAGACTCTACCGTAAACATCCCGTTATAACGTTCCCTATTCAATGTTTGTAATGTCGCCGTCGCCTGGTCAGTTAAACCTCCTTCTTTTTGGATGGTCTCATTAACAGTTGTCCTAAATTCGTTAATCTTGTTCATCTGTATCGAATAACTATCAACGCCAACTGACCCAAACAGCAGCATGAGACCGATATAAGCCCCTATCAAAAAACCAAGCAGATCTTCCAAATCTTTCACTCCTTCCTTAAAGCTTTAACAAATGGGCCAGCTGCGTAAGCGGCGTCGCACAGATGGCAAGCTCGGGAATCATAATCAACAAGGTCGTGATCGTTGGAAACAGCATCAGCCGGCGTAATTTTCGCCGGCTGATTTCCTTCTGCCCATCAAGAATCATCGCCTGATTTTGACGGCTGAGCTGATACAAAATTTCAGGGTCATTTGAGGACTGCTGATAATCATATAGAGTATGCATAAACGTATAGGCCTCATCTGAGGCACAAGTCTCTTTAACAAAATGTGTAAAAGGAGCCTCAGATTCGGGTTCGTCACGCAATCCAATGAGAAATTGATTAAGCGGTTCTTTCAAAACATCGTCTGGTGCCATCCCCTCAAAGAGCTCCCGGCATGATTTCAACAGTGTTGAAGCATTCATTTCCAAACGTGGCAACACATCCTGCATGAAACGACCAAAAAGATATTCCATGCGGAACTGATACCAAACAAAGTCTGTGCGCGTCATGCGATACAGCACTTGCCAGACGATTAGCGGTACAATCGGGGCGGCGTAGATGAAGATAGGCAGATTCAAGAGATAGCCAAGGAACCCCGATAAAGCACCAAACACTACACTGACTAAGAGGCGTTTCTTTTGGGTACGACGACAGTCTACAAGGCTTGCACCCATCCTCTGCATCATGTTATATAGATCATCCTCGGCCAGCCAGTCCCACAGATTGTGTTTAGATCGGGTAAGGCCTTCCTGCATCGTTTCTTTCATCGGCTACACCTCCGTATTATTGTCATCGGTCGCCCGTTGGTACCAAAGATGAAAAACTATGGCAGCCGCAAGGAAATAGATAGAATCTGCTATCCACCCCAGCGGTTGATGTGCGGTGTGCTGGACATAGTTGGACCATCCAAGGGAGACGGCAGTAAAGAGCACAAATCCAAAGGTTGCCCAAGTCATCTGAATATAATCTAAAGCTCTTTTTTGTTTCTGACTCATGTACCGCTCACGTTCGATTTTGGTCTCATTGTGGCAGTGTGATAAATTCGTAAAAGCACGCTCACTCATTCGCCCCTCGATACTCGCACGCTTGAGCTGCAGCGCGTATTGATAAAACCAATTGTCGTCCCGGTACTTTTCTGCAAAGGCTAAAAAAGCCTCATTTTTCTCCTCATCGGTCGTCCCTCGCAAGTGATTTCTCAAGATTCTAACATCCTCTTTTAGCTCACCATTGAGGTGCGTAAAGGTGAAACTCAACGCATTAAGTACTGTGCGGCTTTCTTTAAACAGCGCTTGCGTCATCAGTTTTATAAATTTGTCTCGTTCATTGAAAGCCTTCGTTTCATAGACACGTCGCGCAGATACACGAAGCATTACACGATAGCCATAAAGAGCACCAACCAAACCAAAGACGATACTGAGCCACCAATAGTGATAGAACAGATAGGACACGCCGCCCAGAATCAGCGTCGGCTTGAGTACGGCCCACAAAATTTCTCGATTTTGTGAGACATGACCGTAGGCCTTCTTCCAAGCAATGACTTCCTCAAGGTTCCAGCCGTTTTTGTTGGCCATTGTGCCCACTGACCTTCCTCTTAAACCTAAACACTTGCACTGCAACATTTCGGGTATTCTCTTGTATGCTCATGTTTTTCCTCCTGTTAAACGGCATAATCCGATTCAATGGCTTCATTTAAAGAAATCGTTGAGTTCGGCATTTGAAATTTCACATGATTTGCCATCATCTTTCGTTTCAAGCGATTGCTGATGGGACCAATGACGGTTTTCCACTGGCCCCACTCTTCCCAACGCGCATAGAGCGTGGTCGGCAGTTGATTGGGCTGATACTCCACAATCTCATTGATATAGCGAATGCGACGTCCATTAAGCTTCGTGATAGCCATTTGAATGCCAATCTGGAAATAGCTTTGTAACTGTCGGCGCAGCATCGTTTCATTGGCCTGTGAAACCTCCAGACACATATCCACCAGGCGGTCAAGTATACCCCGCGCACTGTAAGCGTGTAAGGTTGAAATGACATTGTGATTGGTCAATGCTGCTTTACGTAGTGCCCAAGCCTCCGCACCATCTCGTGCCTCAGCCAGCATCAACCATTTCGGGTTATGCCGTAGACACATATAAATGAGATCCGTTGATGACATGGTGGGACAAGCCACATAGGTTTCAATGCCTTTCTTTTCCGGAAAGTTTTCCTTCAAATGCATCTCATCCGAATCGGCGACCATACATAATTTTTCTTGAATAATAGAAATTAAGAGTTTCTGCAACTCAGTTTTCCCAGCGCCAGTCTCCCCGGAGATCAAGATGTTACAATGGCTGCGAACCAAAGCAAACAGCAAATCTAGAACCCATTCATCGGCAATCACATTAAAATTTTCCCGTGTAAGCACAAGCCCCGGCCGGCTGAAACGAATGTCAAAAGTCGTGGTCTTGCGATCTGGAGACAGTGATTTATGCGCGGCATCCATACGCATGAAGCCGATCTGTGCGCTTAAATTGGGATTCTTCTCGCTGAATTCCTTATCCACAGCGTCAGCAAAACTATGAATGACCTTGATTATCTCATCTACGGAAGCTTGATCTGGCAAAAATGGACCCTCGTTCGTGTCACCATACAACCAACTGCCGTCATAACAAAGATCTGTGACGCCTGGATGCTCCTTTTCAACTCGCTCCAAGAAAGCAAAACCCACCATTTCTTGCAAGGCATAGGCAATTTTTTCTTCCGTATCAAAGATTTTCTGATAATTTTCATCCGCTGCAATGACTGCTCCCAGCGCTTTCCTCGATTCAGGATTGGTATAAGCCTCCCAAACCAATTCTGCCTGATCTTCTTTTAACTGTTTGAATACGCCTTTGATGACTTTTGGGTCCGTCCACTGATCCGCTCTCTCCGTGTACTCTGACTCGGTGCCTGAATCAAAATTGGGTTGAGGCGTCTCTTGCTTCCTTGAGAAGCTTTGGCTATCGACTAATACCATCGCGTTCTTCCTCGCTCTCCTTCATTTTTTTGAAATAAAAAAAGGGCCACTCGATTGTCCTTTCACAATCGGATGGCCCCGGATTCTTGCTTTATTCATTTGAAACATCCTGTCAATCCTCCTTTACCCAACCTGCGGAGGACGTTGAAGGAGGATGCGAGACGAGCGACAAAAACAATCGAATGATCACTAAATCTTGAGGTGGCGAAAAATTGTCAGCCGTTAATATTTTTTTCTCTGCATTTGGTTTCATCTGTTCTTTCCCCCCCCATTTAATCATTGCCTGCTACATCCGTGCGGTAAGTCCGATGATAAGGGATATTGCGATCGTCAGTGACTGTGATGCTCACTGCCTTGATGTCCCCACTGTCGTTTAAAAAACTAAACGCGAATGATTCCTTTTTCAACTTGACATTGACGTTTTTCTTAAAAAGCGCTTCAAATTTGTTTTCAAATTCTGTCGTATCCATGTAGCAAACAGTCGGATCGATTCGACTGCTCTTGTCCAAGCTCTCAACTTCAGCGGTCTGAGCGGATTCGGTCATCGTATTGATAATCGCGTAATGGCGATAGCCTTCAGTATAAAAATGAACGGTCAGTATGAGAAAAAATAAAACGATACTGATCATTAAGCCTATCCAAATGACTTTCCGCGGCATCTCGGATCTCCTTTCATTCATTTTTACAAAAAAATAGACCCTCAAAAAATCTGAGGATCTTTTACATCAGAAATAACGGAACATGTTTTTTCAAGAGTGCAATTTGAGCCAAGCAACGTCACTACTCGACCAGTTTTTGGGTATTCCATCTGGAAAAGGATTGTTGCTGTCAACAGGACTAATAATAATATTATCATCTTTAATGGTCGGCGATCCCATCCAGCCATACATATAAGCATAAATATTCAAAGCATCATACATCTTGATCGTTACTTGGTTGACACCCATGGAATTGGTACAATAATCAACTGGATAACTGTAAGGCAAGGTAACATGATTCTTAGGCCAGATGGGTGTGTAGAACTCATTATAACCATTAATCAAGCTCTGAGTAATACGTGAATCATGACTAGAAACTTCCTGATCCGTGAATAAATACCCCGTGTCCCTTTCAACGTTAATGTGAGGAAACTGGAAAGTATCTGCCCGGTAGTATATTCCACCAGCAGTAAAAGAACTTCGAGAAGCTGTCATCGGTACCTCAACGGAAGAACCATTGATTGGATAATTCAAATCCGAGTCCTGTAACTCTTTCGGAGCCTCAAAGGTCACGGCATTATCAGGAACTGAAACAGCCGTCTGATAATCAGTCCCCAACTCATTACTGTACCCCAAAGTTACCGTACTTTTTACTCCGTAGCCAGATTTCACTGCAGGTAATGAATTGGCATTATAATGAAACGTCTCATAAAAACTCTGCATTGGAGTAGTCGGTGTTATTTCCGTCATAACCACGCGTGAGAACGAAGAGCCATGTATCAGATTCGTTAAATTTAAGCCAACGGTTTCCTGTGAACTTGCATATCCGTCTGTGGTCAAACTATTCTCATTCGCGATCACATCAAAATCATGGCTGTCATAATTCTCCAACCTCACCGTATACGGCTGATGAGTGTCAACCTGAAGAATCCGGCTTGGAACCGAAAACTGCAGGTTCGTTGGTAAACCGAGTGCAGAGTATTGTTGCGTCGCGAGTTGCTGATTACCATGATACAATGAGATATTAATTTTGCTAGTCGCCATACCGTTTGTCTCATAAGGATAGATATTCGTTTTATCCAAATATACTTTAACCGGTAGCCCTTGAGCTGCCGGTGCTGTGTATATTTGAAGTTTATCGATTCCTATCTTTATCAGAGGCAATTGATAGTAATAATTGATGACCACATTTCCGGTTCCAATCGTTCCACTTTGTGCTGAACCTGTTTCCTTAACGTAATGATACGTGTAGCTCCCGTTCTTGAAATTCGTTGGGGATGTTTCAGAATACGCATCCCCCTGATGCTTTGTATAGCTTTTGGAAGGGGCAATAGCTTTTCCGGTTCTACTGTCCAAATAATTAACTGTTACTGTTCGTCGTAATTTATAATAGAGGGTAAAGGTTTCATCATTACTTGGGACAGTTCCTGTCACGTGATTGGTGCTCACCGGATCATATTGCATTCCATTTGAAATAAAATCATTTTTCGGACCGTAATTAAATTTTGACCCGATCAAAAGCAAATGTTTATCCGTTTCAAATGTTTGACCAGGCGCAAATTTATTCTTATGAATAATTGTAATTGTTTTCTGGCGTACAAAAAAATGGACAGTGAATCCGGCCTTAACTGTAGGATCGACATAAAGGGATGGCGTCTGTAGAACGGGTTGATAGGCGCTATCATTTGGCAAATACAAAATAGATGCTAATTGTTGTTCCCAAGCATTAACATTGCCAGTTTTATAATCAGCATTGTAGCTCAACAGTGCTGTGAAATAAAACGACTGTCCTCCCCATACTTTTATCGATCCACCTTTTTGTGCTGCACCTCCGATAACATGGATTGTAACCCCTGATGGAATATTCAAAGCCGCATAGCTTTTGTTTGACCCGTTTACTCTAATAATTGATGATTGCTGAACATTTCCCTGAATGCTAGAAGAAACATAACTGGTACTAAAAGTAATGTTATAACCAGGTTTATCTTGTTTCCTAGCATGTGTATAAAGGCTCTGAATGAAAGGATCAGTATTGGCGTATGATTGACTTGGGCTGGTCTTTCCCAATTTCCACAGATTCAACGCTACCCAGGTCTTTACGTAGTCCGTCTTTGCCCCTGATCCTCGATATCCTGCACCACCATAACCGTAATACAGCAATGATATAATACTTGAATTATTAAAATCTTGACCATTATTGTAACCAGTTCCTCCCGATGAAGCGGGCAAACTATTCATATCAAAACAATATACAAGTTTACTTCCATTCATAAGATACGCAGTAGTATGTGCGTATCCCGCTGAATCATACCAAGTTAAATCCCCTGCCGCATGAATAGTCGCTGCTTGAACCTCCTGTGGTGGTTGTAAAATAGGCAAAAAAAAGATGAGCATCAACATGCTCACCGCAAATACATTAATTATTCTTTTTTTCACGTATCCTTACCTCCAATTTTATTTGCCAGTGTTAACTTTATATCCATCATACGTAGTTCCATCAGGTGCTGTATAACTTCCAGTCTTCGTTACTTTGCCTGAATTAATTGCATTAAGCGCACTTTGCAAATTTCCCTGATTCGAACTGGTTGTTGGATCACTCGGATTGCTCGAATGCCGATTAGAAGAAGTAGGAGCTCTATAAGAAGATGACGCTGTATACGTCGATCTTGAAGTCACTGTTGAACCGCTGCTGCTTGAATAACTACTATGAACTGGTGCAGAATAAGTCGATTGGCTAGAAGAAGTGGAAGAACTGGTTGAATTGCTTTGCGCTGCTTGATTCTGCTCAACTGAAGGCTTGCTTGCGCTTGTGGTAGCAGAAGATGCAGCGGGTTGTTGAGCAGCCGTCGAATGATTGGTTATGGTTACCACAGCTGTTTTTGCTTTTTCAGAACCTGCTTTTGCTTTATCTTGATTACTATTTTGGGATTTTGCAACTTTTTTTGTCGCATGATCCTTGCTATGCTTCACCGCAGCGGTTACCTTCGCCAAATGCGATGGCTGAGAAGCAGCGTAAACCAACGTTGCTCCCCCACCGCCAACAATCAGCACAGCCACAGCAATTACAGAAGCAAGAACACGCCTGCGTTTTATGGTTTTAACAAGCGTCAATACTTTTGATCTCAGAGAACCCGACTTCGTTTGCTGATGTTGAGCACGCATAATTCTTCCCCCTATCTTTTATTTTTCCTATGTTTCACCTATTTTAAGAGACACGTGGATCAAATAATATAAAACTATGTGTTAATTAAAGTATAACGTTATGTAAGTCTCAACGAAATTTCAGAAATTAGAGCATTTATTAATGAATGGAGCTGTTCTCTTGTACAAAAGAAAAGAAACGTAAAAAAGAGGAATAACACTTATGTTAAGCCACAATGACAAACACATTGGGAACATAAAAACCACGTTGTCGTTCAGCAAGACGCGAATTCATCGGAAACGCCTCTGCATTGAAAACTGTTAGAAGTCCGACGACTTATTGTCCCCAGTTTTCTCGGGTTTCAGCCCAGCTGTTCACCCGCAACTCTTTTTCAGGCCCGCTATACTAACCAGAAGCTTGATTGTATCCTGAAAATGCTGTCGCTAACCCGCACCTGCTGAAAGCTTAAACCTCGGTCCAGGGGAGTGGTATCACCCGAGCGGCATATGCGACAGGTAAAGATTTTTGTCCGCTCGGAGGGAGGACATCCCTACTATGAAGTTACCGGCGGCTAAGTTCGCCAGTTATTGTATCGCCCCCTTCAATTTTCAAATTAATTATAGCACCTGATCATTTGATTGCAATTCTCTTTTTGTATGCTTGATGGTTAGGCGCTGGGTACAATGCTTCCGTACAGAAAAGTTTGCTCATTGGATGCGTTCGCCGGCCAATAATCACGCTATTGGCATCGTAAACTGTCCGGATTTGCCAATAAATAGCATGCAGTTTGTACGGCTGGCTGTATCGTTCATTGACTGCCTCATCATGAAAAACAAACAAGGTCGATCCATCGAAAAGCCGCAGTCTGACGCCATATTTTTCAATTTCATTCAAGGACATAACCCGACTAATTTGCCTGTGCATTGCAGATTTTTTACTCATAATCGACACTCCTTTCGTGATAAAAACAATAAGCTGCCGGGAGTCAGACTGATGGACTCCAAATAACTTATGCAGTTAAAGCACCGCCAAGCATGTCTCTAAAATAGCATTTTTTTTTAAGATTAACAGTTTACCTGGCAACCAGTTCCAAGGACTTTTAATTTTTTTGGGGTGAAAATAAAAAATATCTAATAAAAAAATCCCATCAATATAGGATTTTCTCTTTTCTTGCCCCTCTTCTGGGGGAAGCAAAACAACTGTCGCAAAGTAAGCGTTTACATTTATAGATAAGTAGAGTGGATATATTTTTTCTCTACACGTACTATTTACGTCTTAACGAAGAATATATCATCAGTTCCGTAATCCGTAAAAACCACCTGGCCGGAATCCCTTTGTTCCAACAGAAAAAGAATAAGTTCACTGTACAGTCGAGGTCTACCAGAGCTCGAAAAATAACCGTAATGTCTTGTACATAGCTGATCAATCTCAAAAGCAAGATCCAGGGCACTGGATTCCTGACCACGTTGTATCTCGTCAAACAAACGATACAATGTTTCAGCAGCCTCAAAGTCAGATCCAAATATCGAACGGGGTAGCATAGGCATTTCTTTCTGCTCAGGTGAAGGAGATAAGGCTTGTCCCCTTTCAACTGGCACTGAATGGTCTGTAGTTAGGTTTGGCTCAGTAATGCGTGAGCTCCGCTTAAAATAATAATTTCGTTCATATTCTGCGAACAATTCTTTTAATAGCTTTCTTTGTTGAGTATTTAGTGGCAAGTTTGCGGCATTAAATTTCTGAATGTCTTCCGGTATTTCCATTCCGCCATGTTCAAGCGTGTGAATTAAGTGTTTTTGATTCTTAAGAGCCGATTGATAAAGTTCTTCATCCCCGAACCTCTCTGACTGCCGACGAGCGTTTCGAACGGTGCGAGTTAATAAATCAGATTGTTCTCCAGACAACCCTAATAAACGATGACCAAAACATGTTTCTCCTAAGTAGAGCTTGCCATGCTGACGATTAATTTCGGCCTTTTCTTCTGGCATGAGAATACACTTACAGCTATCCATCGGCCCAACATAAGCAAGCGTATAGCGATATCGGAGCACCTTCCCACAATGACAGACAAACTGCCGAGTCTTTTTCCATTCTGATCCTGCATCCTCTACGCAGACAAATTTCCAGTTGACATCAAGTGTATTCCTGAATATTTCCGAATATTGCAAATAATTTTGAAAGATTTGATCAACTTGCATCATATCACCTCACGATTTAAGGCCAGCACGTTTTACGGTTCAGGCCCTTTTTCAACATCTTCACTTTCGTCGTCGTTTAATGACTCAACATCTTTTTTTTCTTCCTGCAAAATATGATTGATGTTTTTCTGAAATTCTGGAAGATCGTGCCCAATGGTTTCCCATAAGACATTAAAGTCAATATTCTCATAATCATGAACGATGCGGTTGCGCATACCCCTTAACCCTTTCCAAGGCATATCCGTATGTTCTTCCTGAACTTCAGTGCTTAATCGTTTGGCCAACTCGCCCATTTGAAGAACTGTAAAGGCACACGAAGCCAAAGTTTTTTTGTCATCTAAAAATTGAGTGTAAGAGTAGCCATTCACAAATGATTTGACATCACTAATGTAATTGCTCAGTTTCTGCAAAACGATGCGATCCTTGTTTTTCATAAAGGACAATCCCTTCTCTCTCCACAGAATTTAAGAAATCACGATTATTTTTAATGTCGACAATCTCGAACAAATCAATTTCTTTTTTAAGGGCTTCCGTTATATCTTCAAGAAGGCCGTAAAAATTTATATTGACTAGATGGCCATGGCTGTCGATGACCAGATCTACGTCACTTTGCTCGGTCTCTTCACCTCTGGCATACGAACCGAAAAGCACTGCCCGATAAACTGGCTCGCGCTCAAAAATGGGACGCAATTTTTCCTTGATTTCTTCAATGTGTTGCGTTTGCATGTCCTGTTTCCTCCCTCCATGTTCAATATTAAATAAAATTAGGTTCCTACATCTGTAGTCCTTTCAATTGATGTTGCAGTCGATCCATTGCCTGCTCATCTGAGGATCCATCATTTTGGGAACCGGAGAATTTTTTCTGACTCTTATCATGATGCACGGATTCAAGAACGGGTTCCACTCGCTCATCAAAAGAATTGTCCCCAAAATCAGAGAGACCGTTCTGCCGGATAAAAGCAATTAGCCTCTTTTCGCGCTGTGTCAGATGAAGATCATCTGATTGCTTATCATTGTACACGGTCAATCCCTTTTTAATCAAATCAATAATAAGTTGAGTGCGGCTACGTTCAGACGCTACCATCAAATCATTGAACTCTGTAATCCAATCCTCCGTTTCGTCCAGGGTTCGGTTAGGTGTAAACGTTATTCCCTTCCCCGGCTCGATACCACCTTTCAATTTATTTTTTCGACTCATCATCTCATCATCCTTTGTCGCTAAAAAATTAATTTATAATTTATATTATACACGATAATTCAAATTATAAATTAATCCAAATTATTTTTATCACACCTTCTGTATTTTAAATAGCATGAAATCAATCTATCTTTGACTTATTTGATGGTTTAATTCATAATTTAATTTAATCATTTTTTGTTCCAAAAGTATAACTGGAATAAAATGCTCAATAGTTCTTTCTTATTTGTATTGTATTAGCTGTCTACCGTGAAGCATAGTTACTTTTCACTGTTCAACGTTTCGTGAATTTTCGTAACATAATATTTCACCCCATCTGAAATCAAATGATCTCTTCGCCTGAGTGTGGGAAACCTGGAAATCCCAGTCTAAGTCATTAACAATCACTACAAACGCAGGCAAGTGAAATTATGGTTGCAATTCACAATCTCATGCATTATCTCTTCATTGCGAGGACGAACAAAAATAGATTAAATCAGAACCCTGCTGCAGTGAGCAGCTATCACTCCTGAAGCGCTGCGAATCGACAAAAATGGAAGCTTATGAAGTATCAAAGGATTTCAATTGGCTGAAAAATAATGCGCCATACTTGGTAGAAACACTAAATAAGTGATTTTTTACTCATCACTACGAAAATCATTGTAAAGTGCCTTAATGATCATGGCGTAAAAATATCTTTTGTTTATTTTGAGAACTGAAGTTTCTCCGTTTCTTATCTGCGTGATATCGACTACATAGTCATTCACTATTCTCAAATTTACGCTTTCTTTCCCATCATCAAAGATTGTTCTCTGTCTGTTTTCGTCATCCATCATATGGGGTAATTTATCAAACTGGGTCATTGCAAACCACCATTTATTTAATAAGATCATTTGATCATGAGTAAGTGCGATTTGTACATGAGACCTTACGATTTTTTCGCCTTTTTTCGTAAAAAAATATTCTTGTTCAACAACAAATCTGTGATCTTGAAAATAGGCTATTATTTTTTGATTTTTACTGTCCTTTATTACATATTGTTCCATAGCCAGGGTTATCCTCTCGTAGATGAGTCATTCTAATATTTACAGCCTTTTTTATTTGCATTTATATTGGTTCCTTAATCTCTCAACAGAATCGATAATTTTGCTTCTCACTTTTTCCTAAATCGTTTTGGTAACCAAAGAACGAATCATTGGAAAGACTATTCTAAAGTCTTTTGAACATACGAATTTCTTCCTTAATATGTTACATTAGCCGTCTACTTTGTATTGCCTTCAGGCATATGTTCACTCGTCTACATACACTCCGTCTTGAGAAAGAAAATCACGAAGCTTATAGTATTGTTCGAAAAGATCGACGTAGCATTCAACAATGTCTGCAAGATTTTTCTTCTTCTGACGGAGTAGCCAGTTTTTCTTAGTTTCAGTTCGAGTTAGTTTGTCTATGCGTTCCAGGCATTCGTGTCTGTAGGGTATTGCCATCACACCATCTCGTCTAATATCGCGCTCTTGGTACTTGATTTCGGTTAATTGTCTTTCCAATTGTTTGATATACGCTTTGTCTGGAAGAGGTTTGTCGTTTGTGTTTACGTGCTCTGCAAACGAGCATGAATCTGCAACTTGATGGATGCCGAAAGAAAGGAGTGGAGTCTGTTCTTCTTTCCATCCGTAATCTCCTCCAATTTCACACTTACTTCCTTTTTCAAAGACATTTAAGTAAATTAGTTCTTCATGTTCTTCATGTTTTTCATTCATCTATTCAATTCCCTCTTTCAGGCTGGTCATATAAGATAAAATAATCAAAGAAATCTTCATCGGCCCACATTTTCTTTTCAAGCTCGTCTGTATTCTCTCCACTCAATGAAAGTAGCGATATAAATTCCTTTTTTGCGGCCACAATAGCAGCAGCGCGCTCACTCGCTGACAACGTTGGAGCTTCAGCCGATAAATCTGATTTTAAAAATTCTATATTCCAGATAGCTGAATATTTTCTGCTTCAGTCAAACCCATCATTCATTCCTCCTTTTTTCACATGAACTATCAACTGTGACTCACCTGAACCAACCTTTTTGTATCATATATGAAACCTTTTTCAAAGCAAATGATTTATTTTCGTTTAACCAATTATTAATTTTTGATAAATCATCACTTTTTGTTAAAACTTGGATTTCTTTTGAATCCACATACTTAACGAGTTCCGGGTATTTATAATTGAAAGTTGTCACTACCATGCGATATTTTTTAACATCGGAGCGTTTATGCTCTCTGGCTTCTAGACCGTCCATCACTTCGTCAAAAGAATCTTCTCAAAGTCAACGTGAGTGTTTCCATAACTAAATTTGGTAATTTCAACCTTCACGTACTTGATGTTACCTAGTTTAAAATCGTTATCTTTTTCCATGAACGTCCTCCTTTAGAAATCACGTCTTTTCCTTATTTGTCAATGCTTTTCCGATGGATTAGCTGCGATCTTTATAAAGTGAGTATGCTGCTCTTTTGACATGCCCGCATTTGAACAAAGGAATGTGCCGGACGACAGTATATCATAAATAGCTTGCGCGTCTTTTCCAATGACTTCTGATGGTTGGAGTGTTGATTGACCGGCGCGAGTGTAGCCTAGAACGATCTGTTTGGATTTATTAGAGCCTATTTCTATTTGATTTACTGTGTGCTTCATTTTTTATGCCTCCTGAATTACCCGTTTAATTGACCTTTGGCAAGGGTAATAATGGTATGTTTTCTGAGATACAATATGGATTTATTATGTCTGTCATCTTTTGCACGGTAAGTGTGTATCGGAAGTTCTTTTCGTTAAACAACGATGCTGCTTTATTCGGTTTCGGTGTGCTTACCGTACGTGGGCCGATTGTGTTTTCGTTAAACAAATACGCTGCTTTATCCTTCATAATCGCACTTTTTTGTTGCGACGTTTGAAGACGTATGGAACGCCCTTTCTTTCGCCATCTATACGAGAGATACATTACATTTTAAACGCTCTTTCATGGACAATTCATCAGGCATTTGCAAACTCAAAGTCGTTTTTGGGGGGCTTCTACGTTTTGAACTCTCAATCCATTTTCTTACTGGAAATTGATACATGTACCGTATCTTCCTTTCAAATTAGTGTCATATTGCAAATTAACTAACTTTAAAAACCATCATCACATTGTGAAACTGTGGAACGTCGATGATGGATCTGAAGAAATCACCTTTTCCAGTGATAAATCCGTAAGGAACTTTGCAAGGTGCATCGCCAAATTCGCGCCAAGCTGCTTCAGCTGAGTACTGGCCAAAATGTTCTATCCACGGTTTCTTTACTTTTTCGGAAAGTTCTTTCCATGTTTTGTAAAGGCTACCCGTATCGTCAATGTCGTAAATACGCTGCCAACCCGGATGTTTATCACACCAAGTTAATGCTTTATCCGCTGCTTCTTCTATCGTGTATGTTTCTGTCAAACTAATCGACTCCTTCCTTCGCCTTTGCTGTCAACTATTTGAAGTCATCATTTTTCAACATATAATAGATCCTTATAGCTTTTCTTTACCCCTATCCCTTTAGCATGCAGATTAAAGTACCTTGCAACGACTAATTCAACATCTGCCTTTTGAATTGAATTAAGGTTGTCGTAATAAGCAATGCAACGATCTGGTTCTCTTGAATTGCGTTCAGAAAAAAGCATTTGCCAAGTCTCTAAGGCTGTATGATGTGCATGTACTATCATCCATTCAATGATTTCTGTTTGCTTGTCATTAAGAACTAATTTTTGTTTGAACATTCCTATTACCCCTTTATAAGAGAATGAGAGACGTTACTAGTACAGAGCGATTTATGATCGTCTAAAAGAAATTTCTATGTTCGTTTACCGGTGTCCCAATCATGGAATATTCAATTTTTTTACCATCAAGCTCAGAAAACCGTCTAAGCTTAATACCCCCATGTTTATATACATATTTCCAGTAGGTATACCAGTAGTGTAAAAATCCCAATTTTATAGCCTGATATTCCTTTTCAAAAGCATCAATTCGTGCGTTTTTTTTATTCATACCAAAACAGGCAAGGCGTTCAGCAAACAACCAAGCTTTCACTTCATATGATGTCGGTGCCTTCTTTTTAGAATTATCATTGTGGTTTTCTGGTATCCATTTAATAAATCTGATGATAGTGAACATTTCCCCTGTGATTTCACCCGTTTTACTATTTATTTTTTGAGAAAAAATATGGGGCTCTTTCTTAGTTTCAAGGTTATACTTAACATGCTGCATCACTGCGTCGTCAAGTGTCACTGTTCTCTCTTTTCCATTTTCATCCTCAAATAATGCTGTTGCTTGTCCCTTTTAGTCAATTTTGATTATCTCCGTTCCGTTCTGCTACAATTAAGCAAAAGCGGAGGTGTTATTTATGTGTGGCCGTTTTACAATCATAGCGACATATGATCTTATCGTATATCGATTCAACATTAAGAAAAGTTCTTTACAATTTGAGTATCATCAAAGCTTTAATGTCGCTCCTGGTCAGCAGATTCTCACTGTGATTAATGACGGGAAAGAAAACCGTGCTGGCTTCTTAAAATGGGGCCTCATTCCGTCATGGGCTAAAGACCCAAAGATCGGCTACAGGATGATCAACGCACGAGCCGAGTCCGTTGCTACAAAGCCGAGTTTCCGCACGGCCTTTAAAAAGCATCGATGCCTAATCGTCGCTGACAGCTTCTATGAATGGACGCATGACAATTTGAAGAATAAACGACCATTTCGTTTCAAGCTGAAAAATGATGACCTTTTTGCCATGGCCGGTTTATGGGAGTCATGGAAATCACCTGAAGGCCAGATTATCCATTCCTGTACGATCATCACAACTGAAGCTAATGAGATCATGATTCCAGTTCACAATCGCATGCCAGTAATTCTTCGTCGTGAAGACGAACAAAAATGGATTAATCCAGGCTCTGCCAGCAGTGAGCAGTTGTCGCTATTGAAACCTTACGATTCGAATGAAATGGAGGCTTATGAAGTATCTAAAGATGTAAACTTGCCAAAAAATAACGATCCACACTTGATTCAAAAAATTTGAATTCAATTTTTTAATGAATACTTGATTAAATTTAATACTTTGTCTACTCATCAAAAGCCCTGATAAATAATGGATTCTCCCACAGCTATCTTATCTCCCGATCCTTCTAATTCCTATATGGAGCATCGTCTTTTTCCTATTCAAACGGGAAAACGAGCGTTCTAGCGCAACCAAGAAATATAATCACAAATATCACTCAGCGCTCTCTAAACCACGTTAAATTGACATTCAGAGTCTTCAACTATTCTCCCATCTTCAAGGTGGATGAGCGTTAGATATGGTTCGTCTAAATCGTCTCTAACTACAGTCCCGAAAAGCACCCTATCCGTCTCATAATGGAAACAAACCTTCACTCTTTTATTTAAAAATGGCCCTTGCTCAGGAAATTTTTCATAATCTATATTCTGATGAACGCCCATTCTCTTGACCCCCTCACGATTACTTTTGAAAAATACTTTGTTGATTTACCATTTATTTTGTAAACAATGCCTTCAATTTCTGACCAATAGCTTTTATTTTGTTAGAAATAGACACATCTAATCCCTCCTAAAGCCACCACAACAAACAAGATTCTCTGCCAAAGCTCCTTCAGTCTTACAAAACCTTTTATTTTCTTTTTTAAAGAAATTATTACATTCCTCACATTTATTTGTTGGTGCATCCGGACCTTCGCCAAAAATTCTCGCGCACTTTACTATCAGGGAATAGAAACATACATGCATTGCCAGTCACTTCACAATGACTACTAACGAATGCAGAACAACCCATTTTTTTCGCTCCTTTGCTTTGTATGTCCATAAAGTAGTGACGTACTGAGCGTCCATCACTGATTATCAGGCTTAGGTAACAATAAAGGCATGTTTTGAGGAAAATAGTAAGGCAATAAATCGTTCATTCTCTGCACCGCGAGCTCTGTTCTTAGAGGCAACTGCATTTCAGCCTGCAGCAATGTTTCCTCTTCAGAGACGTATGAAGGCCCTGCATCTGTTTCTATAAGATGATATCCCAGAAATTTTATAATTCCTTTGTACTCCTCGTCGTACCCTCTTGGGTAATACTGAACGGTCCGTGACTCAAAGATCATTTTCATATAACTTTTGATTTCAATACGCTCTGAAGCATCACTTTCTTTTTGATAGAATAAAGACACTTTAATTTATTAAGCATGACTTCATCAAATGACCAATAAATTTAGTTCACGTCCCTGGTTAGAAAAGATTAGATTTGAGAAATTACCTTATATTAAGAGGGTCTTTCTCAATCACAAAGGTTATTCTTCCGTCGCTCATTTTTACTTCCTGCAGAGGGGAAGTCACAATTTTATTTTCGTAATAAACGTCCTTTGGTCTTGTTCCAAATAGATTGCCGTTTCTTATTCATTTCTCCCACGCTTGTTGAGTACTTGATGACGTTTGCGATAATCTTGTTCCAACTCATTCGTCACGTTATTCTTAAAATCATAGATTTCTTTATTCAGTCTAAAAATCTCCTCCTCACGATGATCAAGTAAGGAAAGTAAATGCTGTGCATCTCCGGCTGTTCCTTCTCCTGCAAGAACTCTTTCACGCTCAGCTTTTTCTACCCTCGGTTCCCGGATGATAAGCCCCTTTTCAAGATCATAGTCATCAGCATATCCACCATTGAAAGCAAGTGCTAGGATGCAGAACGTTTCATTGTCACCGGCATTAAAGATCTCTTGATTGGACACGCCGACCGCGTTCAGCTTTTTCCGATTTTCCTCATTGTTGGCAACAAGAATATAAGCATCCTCTCCTCCATTGCGCTCAAGTACCTCTAAACTGTTCAGTACGTCTATTACGTCTTGCTTGCCCATGCTTAGTCCTCCATTTAATCATTTTTCGATTTATCGAAGATTCGTTCTAAACTTTCATATTCATCAGGTGTCAGCTGCTGCGATTTCATGCACTCTTCATATGAATAGCCTCTTTCCATGGCACATGCACTGCAAATAGTATGTTCCACATCCACCCACCAGCAAGGGCCGTAGTCAGTCATGCAAGCATGGGTATCAGTGCAACCACAATATTTGCAGACACCACTTTCAGAATTAGTAAGTAAGAACGTTTCATCAAGGATATATTTTTCTCCTGGGTGAAAATGAAACATAACTTTATTTAGCCTTATTTCATCATTGGGTGTTAGACTATTTGGATAGGCAATAGGGTGAGTAGAGTAACGCCTTACAGCATCACTCCACTTTCTTGCCGGGAAAACGTAGGACATTCCTTTTGACTCCTTTTGTTTTCATTACTTTTTTGTGCTTATCAATTCTTTTACCAGTGTGACACTTTCCTCTTACAATCTTTTCTCCTTGATGATTTGCCACCCATCTCGTAACCGTGCCTTCAAATCATACTTTTGAAGTGGCTCATACAAGTGAACCTTTTCTCTGCCCTCTATTCGAAACAAAAGAATCCATTTTCGCTGACTCATGTAGTCACCTCAAATTTTAGGAAAAATTCAAGTTCTTGCTATGTTGCACAAATGGCACCATCAATGATTAGTGCTTCAATTAATCTCATCAGGATTGAAGACTCCAGTTTCTTTTTTCTTTGTAAGATCGATGACATAAATTTTTTGAATAAAGTCAATAACTTTTTCTAAAGAAATTCCTTTTGAATAACACTGAAAACCTAATTCTAAGGTCTGAGCCGTTGCTTCGCTCAAGTTTAATTGGTTTTTCGAATCCACACGACTCTTCCCCGCTTTTTCTCTCAAATGCAGATATTGTTCAAAGTAGAATTTTGTTTCAACCAATATTATCACTCCCTTTATTTTTGCAATGAGCCAACCAGTGCAATAAGATAGGAGCGCGCAGTAATAAAAGCAGCGTCACGAATGATCTCTGGAGAAGGCAGTGTATACTCCGCCATGTCTCGAAAGTAATAGTAGCCGAACAGGACGCCACCCCCGACAAGTCCGAAGCGCTCAGCATCTTTGGCCTTCACATACCAAAAATGATCCAGTTCTTCTTTTACTCGATGGGCATAATTATTCATGCTTTCCAATACCAATGCCGTGATATTGACATCTTTCACACGCGCCCAACTGGCCGTAAAGAGAACATTTTTTTCATTCTCTTCCTTTCCTTCCCCCTGCAACAGTCGTTCGACGCCAGGAGCGATCACCGAATCCACAAATTCCTCGCGATTGCGATAAAGAGAAGCATCTGCTTCACCGAGTGCTTTACGAATCGGTGCAAAATTGTCAAGGGCTACTATATTTTTCATCAACTGATCGATGAAAGCATTGGTTCCGAGTGAACCCTCAGCCTTTAAAATGGCGTTTGTGCTGATGTTTTTATCAATCTTGCCGTTTCGATAGTAGGCCTTATCTGCTGTACCAGCTCCCAGATCAGCTAGTGCATAGGTCGATTGGATACCGAACTCTTCAGCCAAAGGCGTAGTCAGTAGTTTGCCCTGCTGAATGTCATAGCCCAGTCCAAGCACACTATTCACACCTTCCACACGCATGGTTCCGGCATAAATGTCTAGCAGTACGCTGCCTCCGCTGAATGGACCATCGATAAAAATCACCCTGTGCTTGCCGAACAACTTGTCCAGCGCTGATTGTCCAACCTCTTGATACTCGCCAATCGGAATTCCACCCGAATAATTGATTCGCACAGAACTTTTCCCTAATCGAAGGGCTGCAACCGCTAAAGACGTGAGATCCGTAACAGTCATCAACTCACTGCCTGACTTGAGGGCACCGTCTTCAGGCTGCACCATCCCTTCGCGATCCATCGCATACCGACCCACATAGTAATAGTTTCTACGATGATTCGCTGGCAGCGCATCACTGATAATCTGTACATGCAGGACGTCTTCACCCCTTAGCTGTTGTCCTCCTGTCAATTCCGAGTTTGAAAGCTCGGCGGCCGCCGTTGCCGGAGCCGGTGCCATGACTGTCGGAATGGCAAAACTTTCGATATTTCCTTCTTGGTTTAAATAGCTCACTTTTGTGGACGTGTTTCCAGGATCGACACCGGCAAACAATTCATCTTCTTTAAGTAAATCCAGTATTTTTGTCATCTTATTAGCCTCCAATTTTTTTAAATTAATTTATAAATTAATTCATAATTAAAGTATAGATCATCCAATAAATTAATTCAATAATTAATTTATCCTTCTATTCCTATCTCTTGCCCAAATTATTCCCGTTTCAATGCTATAAAAAATGAAGAACAAAGTGACTAACGAAGGAAAATCATGGGCTGAAAAATCTAGCTGCCCAATCACCGGGACGCCTGTCTGAACGAAAGTCCATAGGATGCCGGTCGTAAAGAAGGCTTTCAAAAAAGCAAGACAAAGTTGCCATATGAGTCGTATAGGAAAAAGAAGGTAATTAAACATTAACTTTCCGTAAGTGCTCAGACACTCGCCTCTCTCATATTCATACATGGCCATGACCAGACTCACTCCTACGTATGCTGACCCAAAATCCTCAACGATCGAGTATTTGTCCGGTACAGTTAATAAACGCTGTGCACTTTTTTTATCTTGAATAATATTTTCTTCTTTCAATATTTGAAGAGCAGCGCGCCATGCCTGACGTTCATGAAACCAGAGGAACACCGCATTCTTACTTTTCAGGACTTTTTCTTTCCATGTTCCTTTACAGTTTCGTCGTATCTCGAAATGACCGAGTTCATGGGCCAGGTCAAAAGTCTGGATCAGAACATTGTCATCTGTAAATTGGGGAAGGACGATTTCATTAATCTCTTGTTCTACTACCAGCCCATGTTCATACTGGTATAGAGGAAAAGGATACATTAACGAATTTTTGAAGGACTTTCTTATTTGAAGGCCCTCGCTCTTTATCCGTTCCAGAATCTTATCCTTTGAATTTTCAGCAAACGCTTGGAGTTTCGGGTCGCTTACGACCAAGCGGTTATACATTTCCCGATTAAACATTTCTTTAAAATAAATGGGATCTTCGTAATCGGGCCATCGCTTACTTTCCATTTTTACGTTCTCCCCCTTCCCATTATCCCCTCGCACCTTTGTCAACGTCCCCGGTCAGTTCTTTAACAGAATGTTTTTCGCCTGAAACTAAAAGTGACCGGGCTGTCAAAGTAAACGCCATAACCAGCAGACCATAAAAGAGAAATACAAGAACTAGAACAAATTCCGCGAACAAAGCAGATTTTTGAAAGTTGATGAGTTTGGCAAAACTGACCAGTGACCAGGAGGTCACACACACTGCTCCAAGCATAAAACTTGATAATGCAGCAACTTTTTTACGATTTTTCAAACAGACACAGCTCCTTGAATAAATTTTTTTCATTTTCTGATTCAATGAGTCGCTCACTCGTTGCATCAGGAACATAAAATACCTCGTGATCGTTACTCGTAGAAATATTCCCATCCATATTTTCTTGACTATTGGAGCTTGTAACCCCTGACCAACGTGCCCCTCGGGATCACAAATTGATATTTTTTAAAACTTCGTGTGACCGGAAAGAGTGAATCCGTATTTTCTCTATGATTTTCAAACCTTGCATAATGGTAGTGCTTTTCAAGACTCTTGTCTTTAAACTGTGCCTCCAATACAACTAACTTTGGACTGACATCAGATTTTTCTTGAAAATAAATGGGACTGTCACTGCTGTCCAACTGTTTTATTTGATAACCTAAGGGTGTGTCCACAATATATTGATAATAGGTTTCATCATCTTGTTCAAAATTCGTAACAAAGCCACTCTCAATTCCTACCGTTGTATGTTCAGCCTGATAGTCTTTTAACGCGATTAAAGATCTTATTTGAATCGCTCGATAGGTAAAAGGCTGTTTGGCAACGAAGTCATTAATTTTTTTTGTATAGTGATTGTTAATGGCAAGTCCTCCTAACCAACCGCTTACGGGAAGGAGAAGAACGATGAGACAGATAAAAAACGAAAGGCCAGCGGAATTCCCCATTTTTTTCTTTTCATCAAGAAAAATGAGTAGAACAATGAGTAAAACAGCGACAATCCCCAAGATCCAAAGTGTCACCCAAAGTGTCAGATGAGCCTGACGTTGTGCTTCTTGCAAAGCATTAATAGCTCCCATGTCTGAACTACCTCCATTCATCCTCTTCATCATCACGAACAATTGTCGAAATTAGATAGACGATGCCCGTGCCGACGAGGATGATGATACTGACAAGAAGACAAGAAATCATTGCCAATCCCAATACGGGATGTACTGAATCAATAAAATTGGAAAATCTAAAAGCTTCTCCATAAGCGAGTACCATAAAGCCGAAGATAAAGCTGATTCCAAGCCACAAAGTTAACCATTTTTCAAAGCGCTTGATGACATTCCCTTTCGATTTTGCTTGTTTTTCCTGCGTTGTCATTTGCTCCCCATCCCTTCTCCATTTATCTTCTGATACGTCTTTTGTCCTTATGACAAGCATTTCGCGTTCTTTTCTTCCTCCGATGACTGGACAGGCAATAACGGCAAGCCCTAAGAATAAAAGGAATAGAGTTCCGATAACAAGCATGATTATTTGCCTGCTCTCAATGTCTTTATTAAATTCCATGGAAAATCGTTTTTTACCGAAGAAAGAGCTTCTTCACGGATGACCGCACGTTGCCACTCAATTGATCCAATCCTTAACTGATCAGAACTTTTTTTTCTCATGAGTTACCCCTCCCGAATTTATTTAAAACTAGTTATCTTCACTATCCCCAATCTGCTCCTTCATACCTTTAACGATAGTCGGCGTTTGGCCATAGGTTTTAACATATTGATCATCAAACCGTGCATAGTCTTTGGGTTTAGATAGAGATAATAAGCCTCTTTTTTCGTCACGATATGATTGCCATTATCGATTGATAAATACGCATTGACGTCATTGAGCACGATACTCTGTATTTGACCGTTCTCAAAATAAATGAAAAGGGTCCGTTCATAGTCATCTTCAAGTTTCAACTTTGAGATTTGCCCGTTTATGGCGTGATCCGGAACGTTACCTCGGGAATTTCCATTTACTAGATCTAGATCTAAACTTAATAAGAAAATTAAAACTAAAACTATAATGATAACAATTAAAAATGGGACAATAGGGATTTTTTTAATCACGATAGTGCCTCCTCAAATAAAGGAACGCCTCTTTTGAACTTGTAGCCCATGCGCTCCATCTTGTCACGGACACCTCGTGCGCTCTTACCAATCCGTGAAGCAATTTCTTCTAAACATTGTCCGTTTTCCGCCATCGAGGTCATAGTAGAGAGTTCTTCTGCTGAATAGAATCGATTGTTTGCTCTTACGGGACGGGCTTTGATCCCTAAAAAATAGATTCTCCGTTTAATGGCCTCCTCCGATCGACGCAAACGGAACGCAATTTCCGGATAAGTAAACCGCTGTAAAATGAGGAGATTCTGGAGCTTTCGGTCCTCTTCACGTGTCCAAGCATCTGTGAGACTCCTTTTTATCCGCCAATCTCGAATACTATCAGCTTGACGCCTCGTTTTGACCCAGGTCGGTTCGGGGCCGAGAAGATAGGGTTCAACTTTAGAAAAATCAATCAGAGATTTATGGAACTCCGCCCATTTCCAAAATTTGGACATATCTACAGTTTTGACTTCATGCGCGACAAACACCCTTGTTTCTATAGGAAGACTAAACCGATTGATCCACTTCATGACAACTGAATAGGACACGCAAAGGGCACGGCTAAGTTGATTAATAGTCAAGACATCGGCGATAAACCTTGGATCCCTCAGCCCTTCACGATTTGCCCGATTTCTTACAGCCGAAACCGAACGATTGAGGCGATTCGCGATCGAATGTAGGCTTAATGTTCCCCATGCATCTCTTAGAAAGTGGATATCCTCTGCCGTCCATGTACGTTTCATCATTGACTTCACCGCCCTCATCAGGATTCGTTCCAATACTTCTTGCGTGCTTTTTCCAATTCATGTTCAAAGCCATGTACGCCTTTTTGAATGCGTCGGGATTGTCCACGAAATCGGGAAGAAAACTCTTGGTCCGTCATCCGTTTATTGCCGTTATGAATTGATACAAGCAGGCGGGTCACTTCGTTCATAGAGATCACTCCTCTTCAAGAAATGACGGCTTAAAGCCGTCCAAAGAACTGCAAATAAAGGTAGCCGAGCACGCAGATGACGATACCGATGAGTGGAATGAGCCGTTTTGGACTGGTCCAGCCGCTGGTTTTCTTAAATTTTTTTGCGTTGTTTTTGTCATATTTTCCGTAGTTCATGTTCTTTCGCTCCTTTAGGTGATGAATCGATCAATCATGGTTTTTCAGAGAAATTGTTGCTTTACAAATCTAGCCATGCTTTCAAATCAGGATGATCCTCTGCCGCAAAATGCAAGGCCATAAGAGCCCCCAAGTTAGTAAAAATGCCAGTAGAGCCCTTTCCGCAGTTAATCAATACGAACCTTTGGAATCGTTCTTTGCCCGTCAAAGGATTCACAATAGGTGAGTGGCTATAAACGGCTTTCACCCAATCCTCCATTTGATCGTGAGAAAAAAAGCCTTTGGGTTGTTCAAGGAAGCATTCAAAAATCAAACGGGAACGTACAGTAGATCTAATTTGACTGATCCCGTTAAGCCGTGCAAGGAGTAGATCAGACACTGGCTTTTTTAGGACATAAGGCTTCAGCTCGGAAAATATCAATGAAACAACCTCCCTTTCATTTCAAGAGAGAAAAAACCACATAACCCTCTTTTTGTTCAAAGTCTGTAATATATCCAATTTGTCGGGACACATGTCGGCCGGTGTACCCGGAATCCGGAACATATTCTTTGAGAATCACAGAATCGCCCGCTTGAAAATTGCGATCATTAAAACGAATTTCAAAAGGTTTAGCTCCGCTGATTACCGGTTCAAAATATTCCGGTTCAATTTTTAAACTGTGCGTCCGATGACCCGTACCAAACCGACGAATGGTCTTCGATCTTTTCTTAGCAGGATGAGGAGCTTTCATTTGCACAAATAAATGCGTGTTCACTGGATGTTTGACTCGACGCAATACTAAATCATCTCCCATAGCGTTTCTTCTTTATTTGGTTTGTTCATCATCGGCTGCTTCCGTTTTCTATGGATCCACGTAACAAATGACTGAGCCTCCCGCCATGCTTCGTTGAATGGGATATTTTCTGCCACCATTACAGTTCCCTGACTGCGCTTTTTCCCCCCAAAAAACTTCTCACGCCAGACATCGGCAGACTCTTCAGTAACCCCTTTGCGCTCGATAAAGAGAAAGGATCCTTCGCCATACTGATACACATAGAAGGTGCCATGACCAAAAACGAGAAATCCCAATCGACGAGCTGCAGCATTTTCCATAAAGCGATCTCTAATTCGCTTTCGATTCTCCTTAAAGGCTTGCCGGAGCTCTGGCGGCAGTGCTTGGGTTGTCCAGAGCCGGTATCCCTTGTTCTGTTTCGTTAACCGGATGTTCCGGAGATAAATCTCATCGAAAAGATGGGCCATGGCTATCCTCCTTGGTTTTTAGACTTTGAAATACACAGCGCTTAGAGAATGGTCACTAAGCCAGGAACTCTTTTCTGTGATAGAGACAACCGTCTATAACCAGCACCTGTCGGGAAAGAAGTTTATTGAATGATCTCCGAATGATACTTTCAGATAAATGAGGCTGACCATCGCGCAATGTCATCAAATATTTCCTATAAGCCGTCGCCGAGTCGATCTCCGTGAGCGTGGCGAGATTAGGCTTGGAGAGCGCATAACTTATATAACGATCTCTTGCCGCTTCCAGCGTATCTGCAGCAATGAGTGCATAATACGGTTGTTGAAATTCGAAGTACTTCATTGCGGGCATCTTATTGGCACTTCCTTTCATAAATGGATTGAGCATAGCCGAGTTGCTGACCCATGTAAGGCGCATCGGGACTGCCTCCTGCAAGTAACCAATGTCCCACCCGTTTGCGAATATCTGTCTGAACATGGGCTGGCAATTTAGGCATTAACGCTTGAAGTTGGCCTAAATCACTCATGCTTTCTGACTTTTTCATCATGCGATCTCTCCTTCACTGGGATGAATTGAGTGAAGCGTGCCGACGGTCGATATTTAAAAATTTTGCGTATTCTCGAACAAAGACCGCTTCAACCGTTCCCACTGGACCATTACGCTGTTTGGCAAGGATTAATTCGACAATGTTTTTATTCTGGGATTGCCGGTCATAATAGTCATCCCTGTAGAGGAACAGTATGGCATCTGCATCTTGTTCAATGGATCCTGACTCGCGCAGATCGCTCATCATTGGATGCTTATCCATCCGGGTTTCTACGTTTCGTGAGAGCTGGCAAACAAGGACAATCGGTAAATGGAACTTTCTCGCCATCTGTTTCAATTCTCGGGTCAGCGTTGAGACGGCCTGTACCCGGTTTTCATAATGTCCAGTCATCTCAATCAATCCTAGGTAGTCAATGATCGCCAAATGCTTATAATCAGGCATTTCCCGGATGGAATGGACCAATTTTGCACGAATACTGGAAAGCGTCTGCATCGACTCATCATGGAAAGCAAGCGGAACCTTGAGCAGCCGATCGATCCCATAAAGTAAATTCTGTGCTTCCTGACTGGTCATAAATCGTTTAGGATTCCGCCATTTACCGGCGTCGACGTTGCAAATAGCGGAAAGCAAACGCTTGTACAAGGCTTTCTGTGGCATTTCCAAAGTGAAAAAATCCACACATACCTTTTCCTGACTCGCCGAATGCGCTAAATGAAGCGTAAAAGCTGTTTTTCCCATAGACGGCCGACCGGCCACAACAATCAAATCCTCAGCTTGCAGTCCGCCAGTCATCTGATCGAGATCTGTAATTCCGGTTGAGATTCCAGTTAACTCACCTTGATCCTCGAACAGTGACTCGGCAATTTCCTCTAACGTCTCTCTTGGACTGCTTTCTTCTTGATCCGTTTTGATGGCAAGTTCGTCCAATTGTCGGGCAAGAAGCTCCATCCCTTCCTCGGAAGGCTGTTGCACAAATCGCTCAGCTTTCCTTCTCGACTCGCGTAACCGCCACGCACGATCCACCGTGCGCTGATAGAAATCAAAATTTGTGGTTGTCGCAACGGAATTAGACAACTCCAAGAGATAAGACGTTCCGCCGACATTTCCTAATTGATCCCCTAATTCTGTAGAGACGGTGACAGGATCGATTGCGACTCCTTGTTCTGAAAGCGATAAATAAGCTGAAAATAGGATTTGATGGGCCTTTTTTTTAAATTTATCCGAGGTAAGCCAGCAACCATCCATCAAGCTGCCATCACATAAAATGGCACCGAGAACAGCTTGTTCTGCTTCAAGTCCGACCTGCAGGTGTTCCATCCAGATCACCTCCAAGCTTTTCAAATAACTGTCTTAGCTGTTCCTCCCGGATGGGATTCTTCGTCGCTGCTGCCTCCCACTGGCCCATTTTTTGAACTTCATCGGCATAGGAATCACGCTCGACAAAGGCAAGAAGATCCGACGGCAGTGGAGCTTGATGCCGAGTCTTTGGATCGCAAATATATTCATGAAAGCGATTCATCGTCGCCTGAAAATCTGCATTCTTCGCGACCGCTGCCCAAGTCTGGGGATATTGCTCATTGATATTGAGATAAGGGTACAATTGGACGATCTTCTCACAGAGGATCGCCACCTCCTCCGCTCTCATGTTTCAACCACTCCTTAATGCAGGCATTTTTATCTTTCCGTACTCCAGACTGTTTCTTTTTTTTAAACTGCATTTGGGCAAGCAGTTTATCGAAATTCTTCCGCAGGCTAGCCGGTGATTGGATGACCGTCCTCCAAAAATCATCTCCTGCAACCCACTGAATCACAGTTAAGATCTCATCAGCACTGCGCTTTTCCCGCCGTCCTTCCACCATCAGCCGAATTTCATTGGCCCATCGCTCTAGGTTTGGCTCCCTAAAATTGGGAATCACAAGCTTAATGTTTTTAAGCAATTGCTGAGCCAAGGCCATTTGTTTTTCGGAATAGGCGATCTTCGTATTTCTTTGACGAGAGATCTTTTGATCTTTTTCTAGTTCTTTTTCTAGATCTATATCTGCAGCGTGACTTAACGTAACGCCTAACGGTATTCCTGCGTCATTCGTAACGTTACGCCTAACGTTACCTTTGTTAAGAACGCCGTTACCTGAATGCTCATCGTTTGAAGAGGCTGCTGTTTTTTCTGGTGTTAGTACCTCTTCTTCCTTACCTGAAGGCAACGCCTTTAATCGTTGGCGTTTACGAAACCTTTGTTGACGCAACCGGTTCTGTTCTTTCGCCATTTCCAACCGGTCGACGTTTTGATATTTGTCCCAGTTTGTAATCTGAATGGCCTCGTTATCATCGAGGTTGATCATGCCGAACTTTTCCAGAGTGATCAGCGCCATTTTAACCGTCTCTATCGGCCGGTCAAAAAGAGTAGCCAGTTGATCACTTTTTAGAGGAATGGTATCCGTCAACATAATGTAGCCGTTGGCATTCGATTTCCCCGCATAGGTAAGCAATTTGATCCAAATGATCAGGACCGTATCGCCTGCAGGCATCTTTTCAATCAATCGAATTTTCTGATTGTCGAACATTGAGATCTGCAGCTTAATCCACGTGATCGCCATTCTGCTCATCCCTCCCGTCAAGGCACATCACGGGCCCGATTAAGCGATGATGACCACTCTTCCGGCCTGGATATATTCATCCAGGCCCTCATTCAAATATTTTTTTATGTTGGCCATGGCTTCCCTGCGCCAAGCACCTCCGTCAGCCTCGAAAAGGCCACTAAGCGGCCCATTTTGTAGCCGGAAAATAAAAGGTGAAGAGGGCTGCTCCACTTCTGTGAATGTACGAAAGGGTTTGAGGATTACTGGATTGGGCACTTTTTCCAACTCAACGTTGACAACGCTTCTTTTGACTTCAATTTTTTGGGAGACACCATCATCCGCAGAATTCTTGACATCCTTCTCTTCGATGTTTCCAACAAACGAAAGGAGAGCCGACCGATCATTTTGTTCTTCTTGTCGATCTGATGAGGGTAAAAAGCAACTTTGAAGTTTGATAATGAAAGATTCCACATCATAAAAATGATTAAATGCGAACTCAGGTAAATAGGCTTGGGCCCGGAGATAAAAATCACGTTCAGCGTCCGAATTCAAATAACCCCGAACTTCGACACAGGTAGGGTCGACGATATGAATCAGAAGTCGGCCAATTTCTGAATTCAATGTGCCGTCGAAATCACTTTTAACATAAGTCACTATGGCAGATAGATTTTGCACTTGTACCGGCTTGGCTATGGCCTGCTTAACTAAATGTAACAGTTTATCAGAATAATTCTGACCATTAACCTCTTCCAAATGTGCTTCTCCAAGACTAACCAGGTACTCTAAGGCTTCTTTTTCTAACATGGTAAGATCCCAACCTTTCTAATTTTTTTGCCTTTTCAAATCGATCACTTTTTCACCACTATCTGTGAGCTGGTTTCCCTCTTCATCCATGTAGGTTTGTCCGGGAATACCTGAAAAAATTTCTTTTACCAATCCTTTTCCCTGAGCATCGACACCGACTCTAAAAGTTGTTCCGACAGCTTTGTCTGGGACTAGCTTCGTTTTGACATTGATGCCGACGTTCGCCATGTCGCGTTCTTCATTCGGAATCAATACCACTTCCACAATGACCGAGCGCTTCTTGGTCGCTTCAGCATTCGGATTGGCAATGTTAAGCAAGACATCCTGCAAGGCATGATTAAAGCGTTCGGTCAGTCCACCCTTAGCCAGTGCTTCCAGATCGATTTTTCTCCAACTTGAATCGTCCACAAACTACACCTCCTTCCTGACTGGCTATCTTATTCAACGGCAGATGCCCACGGCTGCCGGACAGGAAGTATTCTCCTGTTTCGAATTTGATAGAACGAACGAAATAAAGTTAACTTTTTCCCACTCTCCTAAAAATCTATTTGATCGATTGAAAGCAGATCTGATAAAATAAAGGAGTGATGTACAGAACTTCAGCTTTGGCTGAAGTTTTATTTGATTCACCGGCCTTGAAATCTCGTCCGTATGGCTTCCAACGCCAATTTTCGATTTTTGATATCTAAGTAATCCAGATCAGACAAGTTAAATGGGTTGCTTTCGTTATATAAATGCAGGGCAAGAGCAAGCATAATTTTCTCGCCATGGCTCCATTGAGCGGATAGATCTTTTAGACCATCAATCTCTACGAGCCTTGCATTCAGATCAAAATAATCTGTATTAAAAACAGATGATAATTTCGGATGTTCGGCAAACAAAAGCAACATTGGTGCCCAATTACGATCCCTAAGTAAGTCTTCAGGTATATGTCTTTCCAATACCAATGCCCTCCCTCGGTTAATAAAGCTATGATTACTCAGACTTCAGCTTCCAAAATGTTTCAACTTCATAGCTGGCAAATCATATTTGATCACTACTGCTTGTTACCCAACTTTTTCAAAGAAATCTGGAAAATGCTTGCTTAAAAAGTCATACATTGGTTGTGCTAGAAAGCACCATTTATCACCACTATTTGATGGGAAGTGTGTAAATTTCTCTAATTCTTGTTTAAACTTCGGTTGATAAAGAATGTTGTCTTTGATCCAATTGGTGCTTTTTCCTGTGGAAATTCTTACATCATCCAAGTGCCACCAAACTTTTTGGTTTTCGATCTCCTCCTGTAGAAGTCTCTTAATCTCATGCTTTACGACATCATCGCTTACAATAATTTGAACTCCTTCCAAGTTACTCACCTCAATTGATTTAACATTTTTAACATAAAAATCTCTCCATTTTGTGATATAATGGGCCTAGTCAAATAGCCTCTTTTTCCTTTTCAGTCTTCAAAATAACGCTTAAAGCGTCATCTGAGCCAAAAAAAATATAATCTCGTGGTATTGAGTATAGTTCGCAAATTTTATCAATAGTAGTAATGTCAAGATTTCCTGAATCCTTCTCCCAACGCCTTAAAGTGTCAGCCGTCACTCCAAGTTTTAAAGCAGCTTCACTCTGAGTTAAATCTGCCCTTATCCTCAGACTTCTCAATGTAAATTTTAGATACATTGGTATTTGCTTCCCTACAATCATGGATGCCACTCCCTTCATTTCAAAATAATTATATACCGCTTAAAGCGTTTTTACAATAGGTATTTCGTTTTAAGCGTAATTTTATTTGCTTTTTTCGTTATAAATAACGCTTTTTGTGGTAAAATTAATATTATGAAAATCAATTTAAAGGAGTGAATTATTAATGGATGGTCAACAAGCAATTGACATTTTTTCAAAAAATTTATCCTATCTTTTACAATTAAGAGATGAATCAGTAAAAGATCTTTCGAACATTTTGGGCATTGCTTATTCAACTGTTTCCGACTGGAAAAATGGACGAAAAATGCCAAGAGCTGCTGCATTACAAGCCATCGCTGACCATTTTTCTGTCAATATATCGGATTTACTCATGGAAGATAACAAAGAAAAATCAAAAATAATGACTATCCCTCTTTTTGGAGATGTCGCTGCAGGTGCTTTGTTTAGTATCGATGGAAAACAAAAACCAGATTCGTATATTGACATTCCTGTTGAATTTATTAGTAAGTACGCTTACAACGGAAAGTTATTTGCGATGAAAGTCAATGGCGATAGTATGAATAAGATAATCCCAGATAAATCGTTCGTGATAGCTAAACCAGAAGAACTCTCTGAGTATAAAGATGGTGATATTGTCATCTTTAGCCATGGAAATGGATACTCAATTAAAAGGTTCCTTCCCCATGCATTAGAAGGTGGCATATTATTTAAGGCTGAAACCACCAATCCAATAATTAAAGATATTTTTGTTTCTAAAGACACGATAGAAGATTTGAAAATTTGGGCAAAAATCATTTGGTACTCTGTTTTATTAGATTAACTCTTTTCATAAAATAATTTTAGAGATTGAGGTGATCATATGGCGAGTATTTCAAAACGAAATGGAATGTGGCAATACCGAGTTTCTTATAAAGATGGAGGAAAATATCGAAATAAAACTAAAGGAGGTTTTAGCACCAAAAGAGAAGCACAAATCGCAGCCGCCGTGATCGAAAATCTTGTTGGACGGGGGGCAAAACTTAAAGCAGGTGATCAAATTTTTACAGATTATTTTCAATGGTGGTATGAAACATACCGAAAAGGAAAGAAATCCCCTGAGAATGATCGCGACGTTGAACGTGCGATTAAATTTGCCAAAAAAATGTTCAATGGGATGGCAATAAAAGATATTGATAAAGGAACTTATCAAAACGCATTAAATATATACGCAAAAAATCATTCAACTTCGTCCGTTCGCAAACATCACATTTACATGCGAGCCTGCTTCCGAGAAGCTATAGAAGAAGATATAATATTTAAAGATCCTACATTCAATGCTGTTACAATCGGAAAGGTCAAAGAAAAGAAAGAAAGTTTAAAATACATTAATTACTCTGATGAATTGCGTCTTGTTGCGGAAATTGTTAAGGATCTACGTCCGCGGTATATTTCGCGGTATATCATATTGTTTGGTCTTGCGACCGGATGTCGTTTCAGTGAAATATTAGGTATGACATGGGATTGTATAAATTTTAAAAAACATACAGCTAGGGTTAATAAAACATGGGATTATCAAGATACCAATGATTTTGGAGATACAAAAAATGATGCATCAATGCGTGTAATCAGCATTGATGGCAAAACATGCGAAATACTCGAACAATTAAAGGCAGCACAAACAAACAAAGCTGTCGAAACAGGATTGCGAAATATTCACAACTTATGCTTTGTAAATGATAAGATGGAGCTAGTTTCTAATAACGCTGTCAACAAATGTCTTAAAAGTCTTTGTGCAAAATTGGGGATACAAGAAATAACTTGCCACTCTCTTAGACACACTCACGCCTCAATGCTTTTATATAAAGGAATCAACATAAAATATATTTCGCGTCGGCTTGGACATAAAAGTATCATCACAACGCTAGATACTTATTCTCATATTATTGATGAATTACAACAAGTTGGTAATGAACAAACAATGGCGGCACTCAACAGCCTCTATTTTTCGCGCAAAATTGGCGCAAAATGATTTGATTTTCTTTGATTCTTTTTGATTTTCTTCAAAAAGAAAACCGCCAAAAAATCCTATGAAATCAGCATTTTTCAGTGGTTTTCATTTTTTAAAGATTCTCTCTGATACTCCAAAAATGGAGACGGTGGGAGTTGAACCCACGTCCAGAAGCATCGTAATTAAAGTTTCTACGAGCGTAGTCGATGTATTAGCAGTTCATCCCGGCGTCGGCCCGTCGACAGGCTTCCGCGGGACTATCCCGATTGATCTCTTCCCTGGCCCTCAGGATGCGGGCTTCCGGCGTATCCCACTAAAGTGAGTCCCTTACCCTACCACATGGGCGATGGAGGGAGGAACCGCTAAAGCTGATTAGGCAGCTAAAGCGAGGTTTTCGTTCTTTTTGCCAGTTATGGCTTTGGCGTTTTTACGAGGCCGACCCCCTCGGCTCGCCGCTTAAACCCGACCTACCCCTGTCGAATCCGAAACGTCCCCGAGTTAAACAATATTCCCTGCTGACAATTTTATACCAGTCAGCGCATGTATTATAGCAGATAATATTTTAAAATGCAACTTATAATTTTTGACGTCCATAGAACGATTTCTTAATTTCGTGTCGGGCCGTTTGTTTTTTTCAATGGTTTCGCGCTTATCGCAGCTTCTCTTATCCCGACCCAGTCCGACAGGCATTTTTGCGACTCTGTTTTTACATATACATTAAGCGGAATAAAGGCATAGCCTGCTTATCTGCAGCGGCGCCAAATTTATAGATTTCTTTCTGATCCATGAGAAGCTTGCGTATTCTGAGCGGATCATAGTCATAGCGGTTGGCCCTGCCCGCCGGCGGCCGCTTATCGGTCCGGACGATGGTTTCGGTCTTCTCAGCCGGTTTTTCGGTCAACTCGGGCTCGCTTTCGGTCGGCGCAAGCAGTTTTTCGGTCGGGAGCTATCCTTTTTCGGTCGCCGGCGGCCGCTTATCGGTCCGGACGAGAGTGTATGATAGTTTGTGTAAATGGAGAATCAGCTTATAAGCTGATTCTTTGAGACCATAAAAAAGGAAGGATA
>NZ_JAUUBW010000017.1:0-70932 GCF_036598985.1 Sporolactobacillus sp. KGMB 08714 | reverse complement strand
AGACCGACGGTCAAGGTCCTTCAGACCATCTTGAAAAACAACAAAAAGAATGATGCCGAACAAGAAATGAAACGTCGTGTTTTATGCAAGCAAAAAGTGCAGAGAATTGCAGCGAAAAATACATAGGCTTGCAACCCTAAATAGCGTTAAATTTCAGTATCTGTTTTTATTGAAGAGAGGGCATTTTTCAATCGGTAACTTTCTCCTGTAAACGCGATGACATGAGCATGGTGGACCAAACGATCCACCAGAGCTGAAGTGAGCCGATTATCCCCAAACACTCGATTCCATTGACCAAATTCCAGATTCGAGGTCACGATGACACTTTTGCGTTCATAACAATCTGCGATGATATGAAACAATAATTCGGAACCTTGTTTTTGGAACGGAACGTAGCCTAATTCATCGAGAATGAGTAAATCTGATTTCTCGATTTGGCGCTTCAGTCGACTGAGTGTTCCTGCTTTGAGCGCTTCCTCTAATTGACCGACCAAGTCGGCGACACGAAAAAAACGAACGTCATACCCCATTTCACACGCTTTGATTCCTAAAGCAGTCCCTAAATGCGTTTTTCCCGTACCCGGTGTTCCCAGAAGCAGTAAATTCTGTTTTTGCTTGATAAACCGAAGGTCGTAAAGATTTTTCTTTGTTGTGGTAGCTGGTAAATTGATTTGTTCCGTCCACTCATAGTCTTTTAACCATTTCAGTTCCCTAAATTTAGCTTTTTTGATTAACCGGGCAATTTTTGTCGTTTGTCTCGAACGCACTTCAATGGATAAGCAATCCCTTAAAAACTGCTCTTTGTTTTCAAATGGGACGCTTTCATAGTTGCCAATAAGATGAGCAAGATGAAGCGCTTTACACATCACTTTTAAATCAGTCATTGGGAGACTCCTCCTTCCAGAGAAGGACAAAGCCGTTGATCATAGGTGGCTAAATTGGTCTCGTAATTGAGCAGAATGCCAGGCGTATGTTCTTCCTCTATTTTGTCGGGATAAGAAAACGCACTAGCCTCTAAAAAGATACCCAACTCATGGGGTGTCTTTTCCAAGCGTTCTTTTCTAGATAAGATGGCCTGGATTTCCTTTAAATCATACTTTTCTAACAGTTTTCTTAATCCCTTGACGCGGTATTTGACTTCTTCCTTGCGTATCGTCAGATACGCTTGCACGTTATTGGGCAGGTACTTGAAAAATCGTGAATAACGAACCGAACGCGGTTTCTGTTCCCAATCATTCAGAATATCCTCCCACGGAATGACTCGCGTTGTATTCATGTAAGGACGATCCGATTGATACACAATCTCGCCATCATTCGTGAAACAAATAAATTGATTCCATTCGGCTTTGATGATTAGTATTTGTTTCATCCGTGCATGATGGATGACAAACCGTTCCCCATCCATCATGATCTCTCCATACTTATTGATTTTTGTAGATTTTATCGAGAAGATGGGCAGATCCTTTAGAGGCAATGGTTTCAAATGCTTTTGATCCTCTTTCCACAACACATTGATCCGTTCTTCTTTTTCGTAATGAAGCCGCTCACGATCTTTGCTCATGGCTTGTTGAATCCAGGCGGCCAATTGTGGGAAGTCTTGCATTAATGGGGCCGTTGTGAAAAGATTATTTCTTGTATACCCTACTTTTTTCTCGACATTCCCTTTTTCATGACCACTGGCAGGATTACAGGGCTGCACTTCAAAGCCGTAGTGATTTCTAAAACGACTGAAAGCCTCTGTGTACGTCCGTTTCGCCCCCTTACCCATGGAAACGACGGCCGCAGCCAAATTATCCATTCTCAAATAAGTGGGCACGCCTCCGGCTTGCTTAAAGAGCTGTTTTAAGCCTTCCAAAAAACATTCGGTGTTTTCACTGGGCAAAGGATAACCCAGCCCCGCATTACTGTATGGGAAACTGAGAATGAGTAATTTTATATCCTTAAAGGCGCTGTCTTTGACCACCGTCATCGTCCCAAAATCAACTTGCGCTTCACCCGGTGGGTGCTCAAGGCGTTCATATCTTCGGTTTTTTTCCTCTTTGATTTGTGGTTTCCGACTTTGAATATAGTCACATACCGTTCAATAAGATCCTGGGAAGTTCCATTCATCCCTAAGCTGTTCATATATTTTTTTGTTCGTTCTTCGCTCTTTTTTCTTGAGTTTCAGATCCTCCTCAATCCAGTCATCCACAATTTCACCATAGCTTTCTTCATACATCATTCCTCGCTTTTTAAACTGAAGCTGGGTATCTGACGACTCTCCATCTGCATATTTTTTGACGGTTCGCCAATTACAGCCGGTCTTTCTTGATATTTCATTAATCGATAAATCTTCGCTTTCTCTTAAGTGCTTGATATAATTGATTTCAGGCATTGCTAGCATCCTTTCATTTCCTCCTACTGTTAAGATCGCTCAATCCAAACAGTAGAGGTTATTTTGGGGGCTGGCAAGCCTATTTTTATGCGGTTAAGTTCTGCATAAATTCCTTGCAAAACTCTGTACTTTTATTCTGCCATAAACAGAAGGGGTTCGCTTCAACCTAAACGAAAAGGAAAGATATCAGGTTATTCTATAAACATCTGGTGAACGGACTGTCTTAACAAGACAGTCTTATTTTTGATGGCCGGTGGACAGGGTTTCCGTCAAACTGCGGTCAATAGCCGCCGTCATTTTCAGGACAATAATGAATAGCAGTAACACTGTGCTTCCTCCTCGAAAATTAGATCAGGGTTCGCGTCTTCACAGCCCGGTGTACTTCGCGTTGTTCAATAGACGTAAGCGTCAAAACATACTGACCTTACAAAAAAGGAATTGAAGGACCCAAAGTACCCAATCTTGAAAAGTTACAGACGAAGCGGTGGATTAACTTCTTCCATGGTCCAACGCTTCCGGCTGAATGCCGGATGTCCGCAAAATCATCATGCATACAAGAACAGCCCCTACCTTATAGGCCAAAGACTATTTAAAAACTATTTGTTGCTTACCTTTTTAAGATTCTTAATAATCAATTGTCTGGCATATTTGTAAACATTTCTTTCAGATAGCGAACTGAGTACTAAATAGATCGGAATAATTAGCAGGCTGAGCATACAAGCCCAGCCAATTACATGAAGGTAGGAGTGTGGGTTAATATTAACTTTGCCTGCAACAGTAATGATGAGCAGAAAAATTAATACGTCGATCAGCCATCTTCTTATGGTTGGCCATGGATTTCTGTTCAGTATTGTTTGATTCGCATACACGATCATATCGATTGATCGGTACAAGAGAGCAGCGATCGTACCCATCAACACTCCGTATATACCTAAAAAGTGAACAAAAATCAGAGAGCAGATAATATTAATGGAAGACTCTAGAATGGACCGATATTGCGTCTTTTTGAAGTGGCCAGCAATATTGATTAGATTATTAGAGGGTATTCTTGCGTTGCTTAGAAGTTTCAAAGCCACGAATAGAACTGGAAGCCAAGAGTCAATATAATTGATATCCTTTATCCCCAAGGTATACAATCTCATAAAGGGTAGTACGAGTATATAAGTTACAGCATAAAACGCGAAAACCAAGGCCATGAAATATACTTCATAGGTATCAAACATCATAATATAGCGTTTTTTGTTATCATAAAACATTTGTCCAAGCGCAAATGTTATGCTGTCATTGACGGTACCGATTACCCGGTCAATCACAGTAAAAATCATATTATAGATGACATAGACACTAACGATCTTTAAATTCGTAAAGAATGTCAGAATAAGCACGTCAGTGTTATTAAAAATCAATCCAGAGAGTTGATGAATCATCACAGAATTTTTTTGCGACATTGATTGGAAATTTGGGTGGCTTTTTAGATTCAACCATTTATAGTTTCTTTTAATATAAATCAGATAAATGATAATCTGAAACATGGTGAGTACAAAAAAAGACCCCTGAATAACAACGACATTGTAGCCTGACTTTATCAGAATAATTTTTACAAGACTACTTAGAATATTAATTATCGTTGTGATAATTGTATTAATATAGCTTTTTCCAATTGCAGTCATAAAGATAGTGTATGTTCCCTGAAAATAGTAATTAAAAGCTCCGCCAAGCCCCGTAAGCAAAACGACTAACATCGTCGTCACCCAACTGATGGAGGAGTGAACAAACGAAGGATAAAGGACGGCCATGACAATCACACACAAAAAATAGTACAATCCTGTTTTCTGATAATAATTATGAGTTGCTGACAAAACCTCATTTATATCCTGTTTGTCAGCTCTTGCCACCACTTTATAGAGCGCCTGCAAAGATGCGGATCCGACACCTGCCTCGAGAAGGGACAGATAGATTATGATCTGTCCGATTGAAGAGATCAGACCATTGACCTCAGATCCAAAGTGAACAAGGAACATCCTGGGGATGATAATACCAAAAGCAACCGTTATCAGCATGCTTGCCATGCCAAAGATTAAATTCAGGATGCTTCGCTTAGCTTTCATAATTCTCCCCTTTTTCAAATATAAGGGCTTATCTTATGTATTCGATCTTTTTTTGAATTTCAGGAGCTACTTCTCTAGTTTTTAAAATAACTTTTACACGCTTCCATGATAATCTTGAACGACTCTGAACATAATTAATGAAGAATGTTTTCAAATCTTTAATTAATCTCCCCGGCGAGTTCAATGACATGTTGTATTCTCTTCCTTTGAAATAATATATATTGCTACTGTAAGGGAACAACCATGACCTTTTTTAGATTATGCCCCTGCCATAATAAAGGACATTGACAAATTGTTTATAATTTCAATCTATATTACGACCAAGCCATTCCTTTAGATTGGAAAATGGCATACACAGTATGCCTCTCATCTTATTACCCCTTCTCTATGGCTATTCTTTTTCTGTATCTAGGGCCCCATGAATTCTTGTGGGATTATGCCAGGTGGAACTGAATTTTTTAACTCGTAAGATAATCTTGTTTCTCAAACTGGAGTAGCTTGTCTTAGCCTAAAAGATGTTTGCCTGCTTCCTAGTAATATAATCAAAACAGTCAAACGGATTCTACGATTGACCTGTCACGATGGCCCAATATGTAAACACTCGCCGAAATATGCTTAATGCTTGAAGTATCTCTCTCAAAGAAGTGTGTTTCAGCAAAAAAAGGATCATTTTTCAAGCTCAAAAGTTCAAACCACTATTTTTAGAAATTCACTAAAAAAAGAGCCACCTATCCTTTACATGACAAATATGGATTGGAAAATTACCAACAAAAAAAATTTTCAAATTATATATTTCTATTTTTCCGTATTTATTTTATGAAAAAAGCAAGTAGGAATCAATAAACATACATCAGTTAACTATTATTTGATGCTTTTTTTCTAGATGTTGAACCACGAACCCTCAAAGAGCTTAGCGGAAATCCAAGTCTAACGCTGAATACCCTTTTTTTCTCTGATTTGATCGCCCTGTATTCAGATTTACATATAGCGAGCACACAGGCAAAGTATTGCGCCGTTAAAGCTTCGTAAATAACATGACCACCATAGTATGCATGTACTAAACCGGCCATTATACTTAAAAAAAGTGCAAAGTATTTAACATCATTTCTTTTTTTTATTAGTACTGCAACTGCAAATAAAACTCTTCTAAAAATAATGAGACATATAAATAACAAAACCCAAATTCCGGAATAATACAACAATCCGTAAAAGTCCATCTCTATAATATTAAACTGATGATCAATTAAAACATTATTTGCATTGTTAAAGCCTATTCCAAACTGTAATAAGGGATTGTAATTATAATTTGTGGCAATATAATTTTGAATCCATTCCACATGCAAGTCCCTATTTGAAACAGCATAACTATATATACCGCCCCATTGAATTGCATTATTAATCTGAGTATTAAAAAATATTTTCAAGGTACTCCAGCTAAAATACAATGCCGAAATTAATCCACCTATTGATAAAAAATATAAAGTCAATCGTAAATAATTGAGTTTTGATTTAAGAATAAAGTTAATTGACTGAAAGAAAATTATTAAAAGCGCTCCGGCAATTCCAGCTTTTGTACCAATAACCAAAAGAGAAAAGAGTGCCAAGCAATAACTTAGCAGATATCTTTTATATTTTGTTCTCGCAAAGGCATACAAATTCAAGGGTGTAATAATTAATAGGGTTGCAGTTACAGCATTTTGAACAAGAAACAAGCCCTTGTGTCCGGCTCTTCCACCAACATAAGTGCTAAAACCAATACCAAAGAGTCCAAGAATAATACTTATAGTAATTATATATGACGACTGTATTATGTACTTTATAATCTCATCCTTGGTCAATATTCTTTTTTTTATAATGAAGTCAAACGAAAATATTCCAGTTACAAATAGTATCACTTTCGAAATATATTGAAGATCAGCAACTAGCGCTTCTATTTCAAAGCCAGCATAAGTAAATTCTCCAATAACTAGAAGAGCAAGCAAAGAAATAATAATTAACTTATCCCTGATTTTAGTAAATTTGATAAATAGATAAAATAAAATTAAGATACGTACATATTGACCTATTGGGAATGTCGTATGAAAAAGCTGTGTGGATATTGAATAAATAATATCCAAAACAGGGTAAAATATAATAATATATTTTAATATTTTTTTATCCAATGATGCCACCAACCATAGAATCTTTTTCTTATTAAGCAATAAACTTACTTTATTTAAAATACCTTACAAACCTTTTTGCATAATTTTTTCCGAAATCAGGATTAACTGTTTATTATATCTTTTATCTTTCATCCTTCTCGCTTTATTAATTTCTTGATATAAAAACTGGCTATTATATGCTCTTCTAATAGTATTGCTGATGCTAATTTCATCATTTTTAGTATACAGAACGCCATCCTGATATATTTTCTTTAGGGCGACTTTATCAGATAGAACCATTTTTTTGTGTGCACCTAGTCCTTCATTACTAACACTCATCTGAATGTCATCATATATCGTTAATCCTAATAATACATCGGCTTGTTCTAGATAATTAAGATACAGATTATCTTCAAGCCACCCCGTTATTATAACATTAGAAGGCAAGTCTTTTTTTGACAGATTAAAGTTCTTCTTCATTTTCGCATGACTGCCCGTTAGAACAAAAGAAAACTCAGGAAGTCTCTGAGCCGCTTTTATTACCTCTTTTATTGGCTCGTCTAAATTAAAAGAAGTTGGAAAAAAGACAAAGGGTTTTTTAACAAAAATCTTCTCTTTCTTAATGTTAACAAAATGTGGCGTTTTGTCTTCTAACACCAACTTTTTACAATCTGCTATGTAGGGAACAATTTCTTTTGTCCTAGCATATATTATCTCATTATGAAAGATTAAAAGATCAGCGCTACCTAATAATCTTTTTATGCCAATACTTTTTAACCAAGGTTTTCTGGTGATAGCATTATGACAGTCTGCTATAATCTTGAACTTTCTCTTAGAAAATCGTCTATATAAAAGTGGGGCAAGCAACGAATATGTAGGTGGAACCTGGACAAAACAATTATCGTAAGAATTTCTAGTTAAGAGTCTATAGTCTTTTACAAAAAGCCTCAAATAGTTTAATATTTTTTTTAATATACCGGCAGATGGATTATCTCTGTATACAATCTGAAAATCGCCGATTTCTTTTCTCAAATCACTAACTATTCCCTCAACTCTTGCTTGATATTTTGTCCAGACAATAAATACATTTTTCATTTGGATAACCCCATTATTTATTGATAAGATAATTTTTTGCGATGTAACTAGCCAGTTCTCCTTGCGAATTATACTCTTTGAAATTCATATTTTTTATTTTTTTTATAGATTCTTCTAACTGTTGTACATTCTTAATCACTAAAACGTAATTTTGAGATCCAAAAACCTCTGCAATTTCAAATTGGTGATTATCAACGTGCTCTCCTCTATCCTTCTCCCGCGGAATAACAATTACTTTCTTCCCAGCTCTCAGACCTTTGATTATAGACGAAGTCCCTGCATGTGTAATAAGAATATCACATGCTATTAAATACTGATTGAACTCATTTTCATTTATAAATTTATATGTAACAGCATGTCGGCTTGGTTTACTAGCTCCACATTGTATAATCACTTCATTAGAATTCAAAAATCCTTTTTCTATCAAATGATCGATTTCCTTAATCACTCTATCCATTGCAAAGTTCTGTGTTCCAAGGGTAACAAAAATCAATACAAACTCCCCCTATATATCGCATGAGGATAAATTTTTAACATTTCCGGCCACTGAACAAAATATACATCCGCAAATCTGTATACTATTTTTCCAGTTAATGTTGGAGAGTGTATTTTCGCAAAACTCTCTACAAAAATGATCTTGGAACCCATCATTTTTGAAAAAACGAGAAAAGGCAAGGTTGCACCGGCCCCAGTCGATATGACTATCTTTGGTCGGCATTTAAGCGCATAGAGAAGTGAAATAAAAGTATTATACAAAAATATAAATGGAAATTTTCTGCTTTTCCGATCTTGTTGTTTTAAAAATAAGATATCTTTTCTTCCTGCATTCGACTTATTTTTTTCAGTAATTAATTGTATTCCATCTTTATCTTTAGTTCTTAATAATATTTCATTTAATTGAGCCCAGTGTCCACCGGTGGAACTTATTAAAACTTTTTTTGGCAATTTAATTTTCCCTCCTTTTCTCAGCACATAAAATATCCTATTCTTTTCCTCCCATTTCACTGCCTAATACTAAAGCATCCTTAACTCCACTGTAAATGCAATGAATCCTTTTCCATTTTTGCGGCTGATTTTTTGCAAATATTTTAACAAACAGTTTAAAAGATTTATACAACATATAGCAAAAAGAAATAATATGTGTACCGCTAAAGTTTCTTTTACATATCCAGTAACCATTTCTAATCTTATAATATGCAACAAATGGAGAGGGATCATTTTCCCCACCTGATGAACCAGATACTTTATGGTAAACGATAGAATCCGGAACATAAACAATTTTCCACCCATGTCGCTTCGCTTTTATATTGTAGTCAGTTTCTTCATAATACAAAAAATAGTCTTCGCGCATATATCCGATATCATTAATTAGATCACTTCTAAACAACATACTGCACCCAGTTATATAATCTACCTCTTCTACAGAATTGAACTCCCCCTTATCCACTTCCTTCATTCCCAGATGAATTGTTTTTCCACTTGTTTGGTTAAATTCCCCGCCAGCAAACCAGATAACATTAGAACCATAATAGTATATCTTTGAACCAACAATGCCGACTTGTTTATTTCGATCTATGTAATCCACAAGTAACGAAAGGGACTTAGTATCTACGATCGTATCGTTGTTTAAAAGCCAGATATATTCAAATTTTTGGTTATATGCCTTTTTAATTGCTAAGTTATTTCCACCAGCAAATCCCAAGTTTTTTTCTGATCTTATTAATTCAATCATAAGGCTGAAATTATTCTCAGATTCGATGAATCCTTTTAATATTTCAAACGAGCAATCTGTAGAACCATTGTCTACTATAAAAACATAAAAATTATTATAGGTTAGCTTTCCTAATGACTTTAAACATTCAAGAGTGTCTTTATAAGCATTCCAATTGACAATTATTATAGCAACAGAGGGCGAATCCATTCTTCCACCTCACTCTGATAAAAATTTCACTCAGTTGTTTATTAGCAGGTACTAATGCGATAATTAATTCCTTTTTCTAATTAATTTTGCTGGCACACCAGCATATATGCAATAAGGTGGTATATCTCTATTTACAACAGAACCAGCTCCGACAACAGAACCTTTACCAATTGTAACACCATCAAGTATTACTACATTTGTACCTATCCACACATCATCTTCAATTACAATACCCTTAGCTATTTCAGGATTTTTTTTAATTGGTTTCGTCATGTCATTGAATGTATGTTGATTAGGTACAATTTGTACATTTGACGATATCATAACATCTTTTCCAATTGTTAAACCGCCTTGACCATAAAGATTGCAAAAATCGCCAACCTGAGAATTTGGGCCAATTTTAATAAAACCTTGCAATGACTGGATTACACTATATCTCGATATAGTTGTACCTTTGCCAATGCTAATTGAATTAGGTTTACCTGCAGAAATAAAGGTTCCCTTTTGTATTTCATTATCTCCGCCTAACACAATCCAATTGTGATTTTTAAAAGTACAATATTTTTCGACAAAAATTTTACTGTTTTTTTTATTAAATGGTAATAAATTTCCTCTTGCTAGATCTGCGAACCTCTGTAATTTCCATGAAAGCAAGGAAAGAAGCTTAATCATTTCCGGAAATCGCCTTCTTCGCAATTGTACTATAAATGTTACGCACCTTATCTTCTATATTATCTGAGTTATATTTAATAAGATAATTATGTTTTAGTAACGATGACGCTCTATAAGATGTCATCAAAATTGAGAGGGAAAAACCCGTCGCACCATCTTTATATCCTTTACGCTTGAAATATCTTTTAAGAAATTCAATGATACATATTAAAAAGATTCTAAAAGTTGATACTTTATCTGTATTTTTCAATTGTTTCGCTTCAATTGTTGTATACTTATTAAGTTTATGAATAAATTGTTCAACAGATAAATAATTAAAATGAATTATATTTAAATTCTTATCTTTAATAATCGACACCCTAGCCTCACTACTCAAATTAACAAACTTATGAATTTGGTCAGAATAACTCATAAACTTTTTTTTATAAAAACGCATTTGTTTATCTTGTGAGGGACCCCATCCTGTACCGGTCATTTCCTCTCCAAAAAAGTAATTTTTTCTTGGAATCCATAGGGCATCGTATTCATCGTTTTCGATACATTTAATGAGATATTTTCTTAAGTCTTGTGTGATAAGCTCATCGGCATCAACCACTAATATCCATTCATTAGTTGCCTTTTCCAACGCGAACTGTCTGGCCGGATCAGCAAATCCCATTCTTTTGAAATAAAATATCTTGTTCGTATACTCACTGGCAATTTTCACAGTATTATCTTCACTAAACATATCGACTATTATAATTTCATCAGCCCATTTAACGCTCTCTAAACAATTTCTAATATTTTTCTCTTCATTGAAAGTGTTAATTAACACTGATATTTTCTTGTTTTTCACTTTTTATTCTCCCTCGACTAATTATTAAGCCACATATACAGATGTACAGCTCAACGAAGAGTATGCTAAGAAGCATGCCATAAGTATGCCAGAAAAAAGACAGGGGCAGAGAGATTAATATGAATAAAATAGTCACAGAAACATACATTCTCTGGAATTCGCTTGTCTTATTCATCGCTAGAATAATCGGGCTGATTTGTACATTAAGCACTTGTAGCATTAATATATCGGAAAATCCCTTAAGTAGAATGATTAAAGTACTGTTTTCAGTTCCACTAACAACTTTAATTAATAGTCCTGAAAACATAAAAAGTGCAACTCCCATTAACAACGCCGCCACCATAGCAAAACATATAATAAATTTTTTTACTTTCAAAAATTTATTTCGGCTGATTGCAAATTGCCTACATAAAAAAGGGTATAATGCTTGAGCAAATGGTTGGGTCAGTCCAACTGCCGCTCCTGTTATTTTCTGACATATACCATAGTAAGCGACAGCTCTTTGTCCGGCTAAGAAACCTAAAATAACCACTGCACCTTGTCCATAAACATTTCCAGAAATGTTGCCAATAAAAACATGCCAACCATCTTTCAACTCTCTTTTAATTAAGTTAATCTTAAAATGTGGAACTATCGGTATGGAGAACTGTTTTCTTATTGTCCACAGGCCAAGTATTCCAGGTAAAACATAATATAACGTTTGAAAAAGAGCAGCCAATTCATAATCAGAATTACTTTTAACAAATATAAAAATCAACAATGTACTGACGATTTTTGATCCAATATTAAAGTATGTTATATATTTCATTTGTTCAATACCTTGAAAGAACCAGATTGGAAACATTGCATTTCCTACTACTGACAAAAAGCCGATGATATATAAAAGCGATTCCTTAGAAAACTGAGGAACTGCCATCAAAAGAATAATTAGAATCACAAATGACGATCCTGTAAGCAGAGTTTTTATTGATATTATAGAGTTACTATATTCTCTTAGTCTGACTTTGTTTTCTCTAATCAATGCAATCTTTCTTGTTGCGCTAAAATTAAATCCATAATCCGTCAAAACAATAAAATATTGAATTAATGAATTCATAAATATGAGCAACCCATAATTCGATGTACCCAATGTTCTTACTAGATAAGGAAATGTAATTAAGGGTAATATATAATTAGATCCCTGAATGATGAAAAGTGAAAGGGTGTTTTTTACAACCTTATTTTTCCACAATCGCAACACTCCATAAGCTGCAAACATTAACGTAAGTTTGTACCAAAACAGCAAATCTCCTATTTTCCTATTTAATAGGCATTCTTTGTTATAAAGGGAACTAAGACGGTCTTCAAGACAATCTTCGTGTCCAAAAACAAATTTCGATTTTGAATATATTCTAGATCTAGTCTAACCATTTCATCGAATCCGACATTACTTCTCCCGCTTACCTGCCACAATCCGGTACATCCGGGTTTTACCAATAATCTTTGTTTATCATAATCTGTATATTCCGCTACTTCCCTTGGCAGAGGAGGCCGGGGACCGACGAGACTCATATCCCCTTTTAGCACATTAACCAGTTGCGGAAGTTCGTCCATACTTGTCTTTCTAAGAAAATGGCCCAGTCGGGTAACCCGGGGATCATCTTTCATTTTGAACATCGCGCCGCTGGCTTCATTTTTATTTAAAAGACTCTTCAGCTGCTCCTCAGCATTGGGAACCATCGAACGAAATTTATACATATTAAACGGTTTCTCATTTTTTCCCAAACGTATCTGTTTAAAAATTACTTTTGCTTTCGGCTCTTCTAACTTAATTAACAGAGAAATAATCAATAAGAGCGGAGAAAGAAGTATGAGTCCTGCCAGAGACCCAAAAACATCTATCACTCTTTTAGTAGATAAATAGAATTTTTGTCCTTCTGATTCAGTATTTATTAATATTGAATTTTTACCGATATTAACATTGCGTGGCATGTTATTCTCAATTGATGATTTGGACATAGCCATAAGTCATTCCTCCGTTAAATCAGAGCTTGTCACATAGAAGAGCAGTCAATCATTGTCCAGAATTGGATCAGTCCATGCGGTTATCCTTTAAGTAAATTCATTCAGCCGATTCTTTAACTGATTGATTCTGGAACTTGATTCGGAAGGTCAACAAAGTTTGTCCCATTTATCTGACTTGCAATCGTTTCAGGTTTCAGTTACCAAAATCAATCGGTTTTTTCATAAATTTGTCTAAATCTGTTAAACTGGGAAAGAACGACACATCCCGTGCCCATAACATCTCATTTTGCTTCCCTCCCGGCTAAAAGATTCCCCAAAACTTTCTCTCTTTTATCTCTGACGGTTCCTCGCGCTGAACAAGATCCCCGTTAACGAGCAGTTCGGAATTTTCCTTAAATAATTGCGGAGCTTCTTTGCCAAATTCTTTTTTGAGTACAATCAGGGCTTTTTGTATATAAAAAGGACGTTCGGTCACATTGTGGGCGTCTGAAGCAACAAAATGAGTCAGATTGTTTTCAATGAACTGAAACGTTCTCTTTTTAACTCTCTTTCCGTTGATGCCGATTAAGCTTGCAGCCGTCACCTGTGAGAGCGCACCGTCTGTGATAAAGGAGTAGAGAATCTCCGGATGTTCGAATATTTCCTGATTGCGTTCAGGGTGAACAATGACGGGTGTGATGCCTTTGACCTGCAGGTCATAAAAAAGCTGCTTTGCATAACGCGGAACATGCTGCGACGGGAACTCAACAAGTATGTATTTCCCATTGTCATTAACGGTGACCAGTTCCTGCTCAGCCGTGCTGTCCGCCATTTCGCCGAAAATTCTCGGTTCCTGCCCGGGCAGTACAGTCAGATTGATCTGATGTTGAGCGAATAAGTGATTTAGGTCATTGATTTTCTTCAAGACAGAATATCGCGGATTGTCCCAGTGACGGTTGCGATGATGAGGCGTAGCGACAATCTGCGTGATTCCTTCGCTGACTGCCTGGTTGGCCATGGCAAGCGAAACATTTTCGTCTCTTGCCCCGTCATCCACTCCTGGAATAATATGACAGTGAATATCGATCATCCGGCTTCGCCTCCTTTGCTTCGGCAGTTTTTATCATGCTGTATTATTTATTCATTGCCGTAGTAATAGTAATAATGGCTGTCCGATTTTGAGACTGGCCGGCCATTGAGTACAACTCCGAGAATTCTTGCCTTTGCCTTGACGAGCAGGTCTTTTGCTTTTACAGCCGCCTCTTTTTCTGTGGCACCGCTGCGAACTACAAGTACTGTTCCGTCACAGAGATTGGCCAGCAGCTGGGCATCCGTCACCGCCAGGACCGGCGGCGTGTCCAGAAGCACTGTGTCAAAGAGTGTCAGTGCGTGATTCATAAAGCTGATCATGGCCGGAGAACTCAGCAGTTCCGCCGGATTCGGTGGGATCGGGCCGCTCGTCAGCACAAAGAGATTCTCCGCTTCCGTATTTTGAATCGCTTCATCGAAGGTGCTCTTCTTGGTCAGCAAGGTGGTTAATCCATGGGTATTGCTGAGCCGGAAAGTATAATGCATCGTCGGCTTGCGAAGATCGGCGTCGATCAGCAGGACATGTTTTCCCTGCTGAGCCATCACTGCTGCCAGATTCGCTGCTGTCGTCGACTTGCCCTCACCCGGTCCGGCCGAAGTGATCATCATCGTTTTCAGATCCCCGCTGACCTGGGAAAAATCGATATTCGTCCGGATGGTCCGGTACTGTTCCGCGATGGTCGATTTGGGCTTATAAAAAGCGATCAAATGGCGCTGCTTGGAAATCTGTTTACTTGGCTTCAACATGACCGCCCCCTCTTACCTTTTGATGACCGGCTGCATGAATAGGTGCTCTCGATTCCTTCTCATGATGACGTTTAATTTCCGAAATGCTCCCGAGCACTGGCAGTCCAAGCACCTTTTCAATGTCTTCTTCCGTTTTGATCGTGTTATCCAAGTATTCAAGCAGGAAAGCAAGCCCGATTGACACCATCAGCCCGACTACAAACACAATTGCCAGATTGATGGCCGGTTTCGGACTGACCGGAATATTGCTGGAAGCGATTGTCGCCTCGGAAAGAATGCTGACGTTATCGACATTCATGACTTTCTGAACCTGTGACTTAAAGGCCTGGGCCACGCTGTTGACAATCTTCACCGACAGCGACGGGCTTTTCGACTCTGCTGTCAGCGTGAAAACCTGAGAATTCTGAGCCGTGTCCACCGTCAGCATTTTTTTTAACTGATCTGTCGTCATTTTCAGGTTTAACTGATGGATGACCTGATTCAGCACGGTCGGATTGTTGATGATTACACTGTATGTATTGACGAGCTGTACATTCGTTTGTACGGCATTGGTTGCATAAAGACTCGCATTGTTCTCATTCGCCTGATTAACAAGAATCTGCGTCGACGCGTCATATTTCGGAGCCATTATAAAATAAGTGGTGAATGCACCGGCCGCCACGGCCAGCAAAGTAATCGTTACGATTAATGTAAAACGTTTTTTCAGAGCATGAAAAATCTCCTGAAGGCTTATCGTCTCTTCCATAATATCCCCCAACCGGCAAATAGAATTTTATTAATTAGAAAGTTTTGTCAAGATAGTAGTATTATAGCACATTTTTTGTCGGGAAAAGGCGACGCCTTCATTAAAAATAAGAGGCAGCCTGACATATTGTTGTAAAGATTTTATTCTCGTTTCTTGTTAATCTTCACACCCTTTTTCCGCTAAAGTGCTGAGCAGTAGAATGGGTTTTTTCTATTTTTCACCAATTCGTTAGTGCTTAATGACCATTACCAAATGTCCAGATGCTATTATAGCACATAATTTGTTTCCATTCTGGAAAACTTTTGAATTACTTATGAATGAATTATAAATTACTTATAAATTAATCTATATTATTTATATTTAATATAGATTTTCCAAGTCGGCTATTTTAAAGTAAACATTTGGCCTCCAAGTTGCCAAGGACTCGATTGAGACTCGTTTTCAAAATCGGCCATGAATCCTTCCTGACCAACTCTACAGACAGGATTACTGGGAAATGAGTATAAAGCGACTTCTTCAAATCAGCGTCAATAAGGGGTTTAGAGAATCCCTACCGCTAATATAATTATACCACCGCCATCATCCAGAAAAGTTTCAGGTTTAAGAATCTGGATAGAAACATGGGAAGGAAAGCTGCAACTCTATGCATTTGTTCTTCGTGCGTGTCTTAAGTCTGAAGTACCCAAATGCGTTCAAAGGCTCTATTCTCCCCCGTTCTTTTGAAAGCTAATTGACATGAATGACACGGTTGAGAGAAAGCTGATCTCCGTCAGGTCCGGTTTCTGTTATTTTAAGTAAGTGTGAGCCGGCGCCGAATAAACTGCTGTTCAGAGAATATTGATAACCCGCAGTTCTGTTTCTGTAAAGCGGATAAGCTTTGTACACGTCCGGACGGGAAAGGCCGTAGGTTGCACGGCCCTGATAGCGGTTGTCCACGTACACGTCTACTTTCGATACGCCGCCCCCGTCCAGAAACCAGCCGCGGACCAGACTGGCGCCGTGTATGGAACTGTTCCCCGCGGGATTATCAATCACCCCGCGGGCCGTCAGGTTCTGCACCGTCACTTTCCGGCCGACGGCTGCCTGCGCTCCGTTTCCTCCCGTTTCTTTGACGGAAAGTGTGTGCGTGCCGTTTGTCAGTTTACTCGTATTCAGGCTGAACTGATAACCCGAATGGCTGTTGCCGTACTTCGGATAAGCCTTGTTCACGTCCGGGCGGGAAAGGCCGTAGGTCGCGCTGCCCTGATAGCGGTTGTCCACGTACGCGTCTACTTTCGATACGCCGCCCCCGTCCAGAAACCAGCCACGGACCAGACTAGCGCCATGTATGGAACTGTTCCCCGCGGGATTATCAATCACCCCGCGGGCCGTCAGGCTCTGCACCGTCACTTTCCGGCTGACGGCAGCCTGCGCTCCGTTTCCCCCCGTTTCTTTGACGGAAAGTGTGTGCGTGCCGTTTGTCAGTTTACTCGTATTCAGGCTGAACTGATAACCCGAATGGCTGTTGCCGTATTTCGGGTAAGCCTTGTTCACGTCCGGACGGGAAAGGCCGTAAGTCGCGCTGCCCTGATAGCGATTGTCTACGTACACGTCTACTTTCGATACGCCGCCCCCGTCCAGAAACCAGCCGCGGACGGTTGTCGTGCCCTGAATCGTGCTGTTCGCTCCCGGGCTGTCGATCGTTCCGCGGGCTGTCAGGCTTCGCACCGTCACTTTTCGGCTGACGGTTGCCTGCGCTCCGTTTCCTCCCGTTTCTTTGACGGAAAGTGTGTGCGTGCCGTTCGTCAGTTTGCTCGTATTCAGGCTGAATTGATAACCCGAATGGCTGTTGCCGTATTTCGGGTAAGCCTTGTTCACGTCCGGTCGGGAAAGGCCGTAAGTCGCGCTGCCCTGATAGCGGTTGTCTACGTACACGTCCACTTTCGATACGCCGCTTCCATCCAGAAACCAGCCGCGTACAGTTGTTGTGCCCTGAATCGTACTGTTCGCGCCCGGGCTGTCGATCGTTCCTTTGGCCGGCAAATTGGCGACCGTCACCGTGAGACTTTTCGTCACCATTCCGCCGTTTGTTCCGGTTTCCTTAACAGTCAGCGTATGCCGGCCTACACGCAGTTTTCGGGTATCCAGAGCATACTGAAAGCCTGAGCTGCCGTTCCCATACTGCGGATAGGCTTTTTCGACATCCAGACGGGAAAGGCCGTACTGTGCCTTCCCCTGCAGCTGGTTATCCACGTATACCTCAACCTTCGAAACGCCGTTCCCGTCCAAGAACCAGCCGCGCACGGTTGCCGTGCCCTGAATCGTGTTCCCGTTCGCCGGCGCGTCAACGTGTCCTATTGTCTGAAGAGCGGATGCGGAACCGGCCTGTCCCAGATCCGTGTAAGTCACATCCCGGCCCTTGTCGGAAGGAACGGAAGACCCGTTTATCTGCGCAACAACCGCTCCGCCTCCGTTCAGCGTCAACGGGGAACCGCCGCTGTAAGTTCTTGGCTGAATTGCCTGAAAACCGGCGTCATTGCGGAACCCGAACAGACCTGTACTCTGGTTTAAAAACAGGGCCTCGCGAAAATCAGTCATAAATTTTCCGAATGTCAGTTTCGGATCAATGTATTTTCGAATCAGATCCTGAACAGCCAGATCATTGGTGTTCGGATCATCGATCAGCTCCTTGAAAATCTGATCGCCCTGGCCGCATTGTATTTTCAAATACTGCATGAACAAATAGGACAGCGAATAGTTGGCCAGAACGTCCCCGCTATAGTCCCAGTTGAGCAGCGACTGGCCGTCCGCTATTGAATAATCGGAATTGTAATAGTCAATACGGTCGCTCAGGGCTTCCCCGGAAAATATTTGTTCGGCCGCCATGGACAGCCCTTCGTTCATCCACGTATCCATTCCCTGCTGGTTCCCCTGCACCAGCACTTTTTCGTTGTAATTAATCATGTGCTGAAATTCATGGGCCAACGTCGAGTAGGCCTGTGTCACATCTTTGGTTGATCCCGTCCCCATCAGCGGATTTGTATCAATATAAAAAATTTCCGAATCATTGGAGTACTGTGTGGCGTACAGATCTTCCGGAGAGAAGTAGCCGCCGACATAAGAGCCGCTCCCACTGAAACCGTCCTGAATGTCGTAGCATAAAATATTGATTTTACCGGTCCCGTCGACATTCGGCGCATCGCCGAAATTTGAAACATCCAGCGGATAAATTTTACTGTCGAATTCCTTCCCCAGTTCAGCGGCTTCCGCCGAGGTAATCTGATTGGCGTTGACCCAGACGTTGGCGTACGTGCCGCTGTACTCAAGCGTTGCACTGATTTGAGAAGGCGTGTTCGTCACCAGATCGGTCACCCAGAATGATTTGCTGCCGCCCAGCTGATCCGCCTGGAACCGGCGCATTTTATTCTGAATGATCTTACTGTTATTTTTCGCGGGATTAAACGGTTTGACATAGTCGATCCGATAGGCGCTTTTGCTGAGACTCTTATCAAATGCATATGAATGGCTGTTGACCTGAAAAGAACCGCTGCTTTCGCTGCTGTTCCCATCCGCCGATTCATTGCTGATCAGGACATGATCCTGAGAAGCAGCAGCATCTGTCACTGCCGGAATGGCAAAAATGAGCTGAATCACTAAAATAATCGAAAGAGCCAGTCGCATTTTTTTCAATTTGAAGACCTTCTTCCTTCTCTGCGGCAATCGAAACCGCCGTCTCTTAATCTTGCTTCATCGTTATCAATAAAAACAGACCGATCTCTATGTATCTATCATTCTCACAGATATATTTATTTTAACATTTATTCCCTGACATAATCTTATAGACAAGATAAAAAAGCAGTTAACAAACGATGCAGCAGTAACGAAAAACAGCCGAGATCGATGAAAGAACGGCAAATAAGCCGGGGAAGTGGATGATGTTCTCACGAACTTCTGCCAGCCGCCTCAACTGTTCCGGTCATCACGGGACACTTCCATCCCGGAAGCAGATGATCACGCCGGATAAACTAATTTCTTTTCGTATAAAACGGGGAGAACGCAAAATATCCGGACATTTCCGAAACTTAACACCTGCACCTGTTCGCATAATTATCTATAGAGCTGTTTCAGAAGGCCGGAGCTATTTTTCACATCACATTCCTGATCAATAAAAGTATTTTTCGGGAAATGCGAAAGCATCAAAAAAACCGCTCCGATGCTTTCGCATGAAGCGGAAAAGTGATCAAAATATCGAATTGTAGGAAAGATCCATATCGACAGAACCGGTAATGCCATTGACACTCCCGTTATCTGTAAACTGCCACAGATCCGTTGTCGTCTGGGGCCCCAGGCTTGCCGAATGCCATGCTGCCGTCCAGACCAATAAGTCCGGAAAGTGGCTCTGCAGCGTCGAAAGATCCAGATAAGTATCGTAATAGCTTAAATAAGAATAGATCCCTATCTTGGAAATGCCGTCCTGCTTTAACTGATCAAGAAAAGCATTGACACTGTTGGTCACTGAGGCTTTCGTATCTCCGGAATTTGTGACTTCGACATCGACAAACGCATATCCGTTAAAACCGATGCTCTTCAGTATGGCTGCAAACTGATTGGCCTCAACTCTTGCATTCGCCGGATCGTTTGTTGATTGAAAAAAGTGATAAGCGCTCGTATTCAGGCCCGCGGCCATGGCATTGACTATATTTGTCTTGAACGTCGGATCCACAAAAGTCGTTCCTTCAGAAGCCTTGGCAATGACAAAACTGATTCCTGAATTTCTGACGGCCTGAAAATCAATCGAACCGCCGTTATTGTTCGAAATGTCAATGCCCTCCTGAATGGCGCCGCCCGGCGGGAGAACGACATTCACCGACCGACTGATCGTGGACTGTCCTCCGTCCTTGCCGGTTTCCTTAATTGTCAATGTATGGCTGCCCGCACTTAATAAATAGCTCTTAAGGTAGAATTGATAACCGGCATTGCTGTTCCCGTATGCAGGATAAGCGCTGCCGACATCGGGGCGCGATAAACCATAAGTCGCCGTGCCTTGATACTGGTTGTCTACATAGACATCTACTTTCGACACGCCGCTCACATCCAGAAACCAGCCGCGGACGAGGGCAATGCCTTGAATCGTGCTCCCGGCGCCCGGATTGTCAATCCGTCCCTGAACGGGGAGATTCTTCACGGTCACCGTACAGCTGATCGTCGTCTGGGCGCCGTTCTTTCCTGTTTCCCGAACCGAAAGCTGATGCGTCCCGTCTGTAAACTGTGATGTATTCAGACTGTACTGATAACCCGAATTACTATTTTGGTACTGTGGATAAGCTTTGTTGACATCCGGACGAGATTGACCGTATGCCGCACTGCCGATCACTTTCCCATCGACGAGCACTTCGATTTTGGACACGCCGTTTACATCCAGAAACCAGCCGCGTACGGTGGTCGTTCCCTGCAGCGTGCTGCCGGCAGCCGGACTGTCGATCCGCCCCTGGACCGGGAGATTCTGCACATTAACCGTGCGGCTGATCGTCGTTTGAGCACCGTTTTTCCCTGTTTCCCGAACCGAAAGCTGATGCGTCCCGTTCGTTAGCTGTGCCGTGTTCAGGCTGTACTGATAACCGGAATTGCTGTTCTGATACTGCGGATAGGCTTTGTAAACATCCGGACGGGAAATGCCGTATGTCGCATTGCCGGTCACTTTCCCGTCGATAAGAACCTCGACCTTGGACACACCGCTCGTATCCAGAAACCAGCCGCGTACCGTGGCCGTTCCCTGCAGCGTGCTGCCGGCAGCCGGACCATCGATCCGCCCCTGAACCGCAATTTTTTTCACCGTCACCGAACGGCTGATCGTGGTCTGAACGCCGTTTTTGCCCGTTTCCCGAACCGAAAGCTGATGCGTCCCGTCCGTAAACTGTGATGTATTCAGGTTGTACTGATAACCGGAATTGCTGTTCTGATACTGCGGATAAGCCTTATAAACGTCCGGACGGGAAATGCCGTATGTCGCATTGCCGATCACTTTCCCGTCGACAAGTACCTCGACCTTGGACACGCCGCTCGTATCCAGAAACCAGCCGCGTACCGTGGCCGTTCCTTGCAGCGTGCTGCCGGCAGCCGGACCGTCGATCCGTTCCTGAACCGCAAGATTCTGCACATTCACCGTGCGGTTGATCGTCGCCTGAACGCCGTTTTTCCCTGTTTCCCGAACCGAAAGCTGATGCGTCCCGTTCGTGAACTGTGCCGTGTTCAGGCTGTACTGATAACCGGAATTGCTGTTCTGATACTGCGGGTAAGCCTTGTAGACATCGGGACGAGACTGACCGTATGTAGCATTGCCGACCACTTTTCCATCAATGAGCACTTCAATCTTGGACACGCCGCTCATATCCAGAAACCAGCCGCGAACGAGAACGGTTCCTTCCAGCGTCTTACCTTGAACCGGATCATCAATCATTCCCCGAGGGCCTGAAACCGTACTCGCCGCCGACGCATGAGGATTTAAAACCAGCACGAAGCAGCTTGCAAAAAACAGCAGCCCTATAAACTTAGCAATCTTTAAAATTTTTTCCACCTCCTTTCCATACTATTCATTTTAAACAGGTGAAGGAATAAATGAAATAAAAATTTCACCAATCCATAGTAGCTATAGGAAGATTTAATGGCATTTAAAAAAATCCATGTTCTCCCCCGAATCCGATTCGTCGGGTTATTGGTCCTGATTTTCAAAAAAATCCGTTGCTTCTTTCAAATGTATTGCAGCAGAATCCAATGAACAGCTATAAAAAAACAATTCAGGTGCTCACTCATTTTGATCCGTGCTTATCGGTTGAGAGTAGCTGCCACTCGTGAAAAAATCGAACTCAAAAAAATAATCGATCACTTGCCGGTTTGAAGCAGACCCACCTGCCGGTTTCCTCCGACAAGTGTCTGTTTGCTCTGAATCATTACCTGGAATTTCAGATCCGGAAAAGCTCTTTGATACTCAGTCACCCTTCAACAACTGAATGGATCGGCGCCCGCTCGCACGTTCGATTATCCGGCTGACCCAAATACGAACTTTTATCCATTTTTCTCATATATAGGATCCCTTTAATCAGGACTATGGAAAGATAAATTCTGAGGACCATCCTTCAATAAAAAGCGATGGACATTTATTTCTACGCTGGTAGAATAGACTTGTCAAATAAGTTACTGCGTTTTCCGGCGGATATATGAACGAAGGTGTTTGTAAGAAATATAAACAGGTGAACAATATTTTGGCTCCGCCATCCCCGACAAACGGATGCCGGGACGGCTCATTTATAAATAATGGGATTATGGAATCATAAAAGCGAGAATACTATAGGCTAAAATCGTTTTTTTGAAAGGGTGTTCGAACATCCGAAGTCTAAGATTTTCAGGACCGTTGAACGAGGAAACGGCGGATCTTCCGCGGAGCGGAGAAAAAAACGGTATAAAATGCGGAAACAGCCGCATTCTCTGTTTTCTTTTTTCACGCGCTCATCACATAGCTCACGCTCAGTCGGCTTCTTCTCATCATCCCAGTTCTTTTACGCATCCCGTGCAGCGCTGCATAAAAAAGTTTAAATTTAAGATTATGGATTTACTGATCCCGTTATATATTTTTTGCGGAGCAATGGGATCGCTCATCCCTTTTTCATCGGGTTCGTTCCGTTTTTTCTATGTTTTGCTGCCTTTGATTATTCTAGTTTCCCTGTTTCATCTCAGCCGCAAAAGAACGCTGTTTTTTATCGCGCTCTTTGTTCCTTATTTATTATTCAGTGCGGTTTCCGCTTATCTCACTCATTTGAATCCCCATGCGGTCAATAGCAGCCTGAGTACCGATCAGGGCCCTGTTTCACGGATCATCCTGTTAGCCTGCCTCCTGTTTTCGACGTTTCTCATGGCCGATCACGCCATGAAAAAAGACATAAAGTCAAAAGCCAATTATATAAAAGTCTTTTTGTTCAGCTATTTTATATCGATGATCATCGGATATATTTTCTTTATCGGGTATTATCTGGGCGCTGTGAGTATCAAATGGATCAGCCGCTTTCAGGTGCTCACTCAATTCTACGGCAAAGAAAACTTGTTAAGATTTTCACCGGGCTCCTATCCCAACGAATATGGTAATGCATCCAGTTTTGTGCTGGCTGTCCTCGTCTTGCTGTTTTTATCCCGGACCGAATTAAAAAAGCAAAACCTGTTCTTTAACCGTTTCGGGTCGACCGTGTTCATGGCCGTCTACTTTTTGCTGGCGCTCGGCGCATTATTTCTGACGGAAACGCGATCCGCTTACATTACACTTACTCTAAGTTTACTGTACATCGCCGTTTCCTCTCATTTAAGTCCGAAGCAAATAATGATGACGGTTTTAAAAGTGGTACCTGTCATCGCTATCATCTATCTGGTCATTCAACGTTTTCTTTTTAACATAAACGCTGTATTTATGCTGGAGTACAATGGCTTCTTCGCGGCTTACGGAAGCACAACGACGAGATTCCTCGCATGGCATCTTGCCTATATTAACTTCAGCAAGAATATAATCCTCGGTTCCGGGTTCGGGACGGCAAGCGGCATTCATAATACCTACCTGCAGCTGCTGTTTGAAACCGGATTGCTTGGAATCGCGCTGCTGCTCCTCGCTCTGTTTATTTTTTGGCGCTATTACAGAACCGGAGTGATCCGTTTTAAACGGCAGAAGGACTCGGATATCCGATCGGATTTATTATGGAAAATAACGAATATCGGGTTCATTCACGTGCTTTGGTTTGCGACCAACAATCATAATCTCAACCATTTCCTGACATGGTTTGTTATTTTCCTGTTTTTAATCCGATATCAGGAAAAGCAAACAGCCCGTGCAACTAAATCTGCCGATCGGCAGGCCTAGCTGTGACAGCCGGAAACGGTTTCATGCCTGGGCATTGCCTGGGGTGGCGGACGGCCCGCTAGACGGCCTGCCTTATTACGAGCAGGCTGCGGGCATTAGATACGGCTCTTCATTTACAAAAAAGGTGTAGCTACTGTAAATCATTTACTGAAAACGAATGATGTCGCGCAGAAGCGTCGGGCCGAGCACAAAAATAGCGGTAAGAGCGAGATAAATCGATAGGTGCGGGGTCATTGCTTGGAAAAATTTGGGATTGTGAGACTTTTTTTCATGTTGACTGAGTTAGCCGGGTTCTATTTTGATTTCAACCGGATTGGGGGGAGTCCGACGTCATTTAGTCACTCGGACACAACTCGACTCTCCGGCATTTCGGTGCAAGTTTAGCCCGATTGGGTGCGACTGCTCTGGTTCGGTGCGAATTCCCGGCGTTTCGGTGCAAGTTTCCCCTGGTTCGGTGCGAATTCAGCCTGTTTCGGTGCGAGTTTAGCCCGTTTCGGTGCGACTGCTCTGATTCGGTGCGACTCTCCGACGTTTCGGTGCAAGTTTCCCCTGGTTCGGTGCAAGTTTCCCCTGGTTCGGTGCAAGTTTCCCCTGGTTCGGTGCGAGTTCAGCCCGTTTCGGTGCGACTGCCCTGATTCGGTGCGACTTCCCCACGTTTCGGTGCGAGTTCAGCCTGGTTCGGTGCGACTACTCTGGTTCGGTGCGACTTCCCGGCGTTTCGGTGCAAGTTTCCCCTGGTTCGGTGCGAGTTTAGCCCGATTCGGTGCGACTGCTCTGATTCGGTGCGACTCTCCGACGTTTCGGTGCAAGTTTCCCCTGGTTCGGTGCAAGTTTCCCCTGGTTCGGTGCGAGTTCAGCCCGTTTCGGTGCGACTGCCCTGATTCGGTGCGACTTCCCCACGTTTCGGTGCGAGTTCAGCCTGGTTCGGTGCGAATTTTCGATGTTTCGGTGCGACTCTCCGGCATTTCGGTGCAAGTTTCCCCTGGTTCGGTGCGAGTTTAGCCCGTTTCGGTGCGACTGCTCTGATTCGGTGCGACTCTCCGGCGTTTTGGTGCAAGTTCCCTCTGTTTCGGTGCAAGTTTAGCCCGTTTCGGTGCGACTGCTCTGGCTCGGTGCGACTCTCCGGCGTTTCGGTGCGAATTCAGCCTGTTTCGGTGCGACTGCTCTGATTCGGTGCGAATTTTCGATGTTTCGGTGCGACTTCCCCACGTTTCGGTGCAAGTTTCCCCTGTTTCGGTGCGACTCCCCAGCAATTCGGCTGTTCCTCGATTCGGCGCAGCCGCTCTAGTCCACGCAACTGGTTCAGCTTGTTAAATTCAATCAATCAGACGGTTGCGCTATATTCGTCTATCGCATAGTCGTTCATTTCTTTATAGAGCCGAAGCCATGAAGGATTTTTTCATCAAATCCGTGCGTCTATCATGGAATGGCTGTATGAGCCAGCAACCTTGGTTTGAATAATCGCTTATTTTAGCGAAGGACTGTGGATCCGTGCCCTTCTGGGTAAGCATCTTCATCTGTGCTGATATTACATGAAATTTTATACTTTCTAAGCAGAAAGACGAAAGAGCCGGGACGCTGTTTTCATCCCGGCTCTTGCTAGTTAATGTACCATACCGTGCCGGAATAACGAACCCCGGCGGCCGGTGCAGAAACATCCGTTACCGCATTCGGTTTAGCTCAAGTTTCAGCTTTTTTGTCGGCCATTTTTCTTCAATCTTTTTCTCGACATACGTTCTGAATTCTTCTCTGAATCTTTGTTCCGAGAACGGAAGCGCATTTTCTCTGCAAGACTGAGGATTAAAAAGGGCCTGCTTCGCTTCAAATTCTTTCACCGCGCCGATTAGTGAGCCCGTTGTCTGTTCGCTGTAGAAAATGCCTGTTGGTTTTCCGGAATCGATGCCTCTGACTGTTTCCAGCACTCCGCCTTTGCCGAAAGCAATGACCGGCGTGCCGCAGGCCTGGGCTTCAACGGGGGTGATGCCGAAATCCTCTTCCGCGGCGAATACGAAGGCTTTGGCATTTTGCATATAATGCGTCAGCGTTTCCGCATCCTGATAACCTAGCAGAACCACGTTTTCTCCGGCCATTCTCTTAATCTTGCCGTATTCCGGTCCGTCGCCGATCACATAGAGTTTCTTGTCCGGCATTTGCGAAAAAGCCTCTACAATAAGGCTCATTTTCTTATAAGGGACCATTCTTGAAGCCGTCAGGTAAAAATCCTTTTTTTTCGTTTTCAGTTGAAAATTATCTATATCCACCGGCGGATAAATCACGTCGGAATGGCGGCGATAGACCTTCCAGATCCGTTTTCCGATAAACTGTGAGTTGGCAATGAAGTCGTCCACCCCATTGGCGGTGCGGCAGTCCCACATGCGGATTCTGTGCAGAATATAGCGGGCGATCCAGCTTTTAATTCCCTTGGTCAGTCCCGCTTCCCGCAAATACTGATGCTGCAGATCCCAGGCATAGCGGACCGGTGAATGGACATAAGAAATATGGAGCTGATCCGGACCGGTGATGATTCCTTTTGCTACCGCATATGAACTGGAAATAATGACATCATATTGGGACATATCGAGCTGCTCGATCGCCAGGGGCATGAGCGGCAGATAGCTCCTGTATTTTTTTTTCGCGAAGGGCAGCTTCTGAATAAAGGTGGTGGTCACATGCTTGCCCTGGATAAAGTCCCGCTGATCTTCGGGCAGGAATTCAATCAGGCTGTACAGATCGGCTTCCGGATAAACCTTCAGCATCTGCTCCAGAACCTTTTCTGCTCCGCTATATACAACCAGCCAATCGGTTACAATTGCGATTTTCAATTCATGTTCCTCTTTTCATCAATCAAAATGACCGGTACCGGAACCCTAATTATAAGTCAAGATAACGGATCTGTTCCGCCAGTTCCTGTGAACATTTTACCCAGGAGAAAGCGTCCGCTCGCTTCAGGCCTTCTGTTTTACAGTATTCCCTTATTTTACTGTCTTCAAAAAGAATTGTCACCTTGTCGGCAATATCGGATGGGGCATAGGGATCGCAATAAACGGCCGCCCTTCCGCAGATCTCCGGGAGTGAAGCTTTATCGGATACGATCACCGGGCATTGGAGCGCCATCGCTTCCACAGGAGGCAGTCCGAATCCCTCATAGATTGAAGGATAAAGGAAACAAAAGGCGTGCTCGTACAAAGCCCTTAATTCTTCATCAGAAACGTATCCTAAATATTTTACATCATTATTCCTTAAAAAATCCTTAACATTGAAAATTCTCGGGTTTGTCCCTCCGGCAATCACTATATCATATTTTCGGCCTTTTAAATATTCCATCGCTTTGATGATATTTTCAAAATTTTTTCTCGGATCGATACTGCTTACGGCCAGCACATAAGGCCTGGATAACAGCTTGTTTTTGGCGAGAATGCGATTGTCCGGCTTGCAGCGAAGGATATGTTCATGCCCTTCATAAATAACTTTTAATTTTTCCGGGCGGACATGCGTGTATTTGATCAATTCATCGCGCGAAAAACGGGAAACCGTGACGATCCGCCGGGCGGATCCGAGTTCCAGTCTGAAAATAATTTTATACCAGGTCCGGAACAGCCGCGAAAAATGGTTGCCCTTCAGATAAACGGAGGCATCATGCACCGTGATCAGCTGGTTGCTTTTAAAAGCCGGGCCGAGATTGCATAAATTAATCAGCGCATGCTGCCTGACAAATAACGGCAGCTCAATCTGTTCCCACAGGTGCCCCTTCAAAAAACCAATCGGTCTGACCGCAATGTTTCTTAAATGAATCTTATCTATCTCCGTCCTCGGAGTTAATATAATGAATTCATAGTCGGATTTCAGCTTTTTTTCTTCCAGAAGCCCGTCCAGTCCTTTGACAACCTCCCTGGCATATCGCTGAACGCCCGTTACAGCCTGTGTTAAGAACCGTCCGTTGATAAAAATCTTCACAAAAAAATTGCTCCCTTCAGAAAGAAAAACGGATGCCCAAGCCGCACGCCTTATTTTCCCGGCCGTGAATACGACCGGCATTTCAGATCTTTTTTTCTTCGATCAGCCTGCGGTAAGTTGAGTTATAGATAGTACTTCGACAGGTCCAGGTCAGTTTCTGCCCTATTCCGGCGCAATAATTCCTTTTTTCTTCTAATGTTCCTTCCTGAGTAAATATACGCTCGATCAATGCGGACCACTCATGCGGATCCCGCCGGTCGAGCAGCCAGCCGCTCTTATCCTGTTCAATAATTTCGCGGATGCCCCCTGTCGAGAAGCCGAGAACGGGGAGGCCGTGATAGACGCTTTCCGCCGCCGACATGCCGAATATCTCATACTTCGAACAGGCCAGATAGAGATCCGACAGCCGCATCGCCAGTCCGATGTATTTATTGGCAATTCTGCCTGTCAGAATCACTCGTTTCTGCAGCGCCTTGTCCATGATCTTTTTCACATAAGAAACCGGCTCGCCGACGAGCACCAGTATATAACGATCCGGCAATTGTTTTAATATTTTCAGCAAAAACGGAACATTTTCCTGTTTGTCAAGGCGGCCGATATGGCAAAGCACTTTAAAGCCGGCGTTTCGCGCATCCCGGAGCTTCTTTCTCCACTCTAAATGCTCCTGAGGATCATTGACATAGACCGACTCGTCGATACCCACAGGGGCATAAATAGTCTTACGGAACCCCAGTTTTTCCGCATAGGCGGCCGAGGCCTCCGTTTTACAGAGGACGGCATCCACAAATGGTTTTGCAGTCCATGCAAAAATATGGGTGATGATGTTTGTGAATCGGGTTTTAGATCTATATTCGCCCAGCGACAGCACGAGCGGCACCTTGCTTGTGACTCTGGCAGTGACCGCCTGAAATGTGGCCGTATTCGTGATATCCTGCAGCTGAATGACATCCGGCGCGAATCGTCTGATTTCGCCGAGCGCTCCTTTCGGCCAGCCCATCCGCCGGCCGATCCGCTTCAGCTCCACCCATTCAACGTGATCGTTTATTTTCTCCCGGTACAAGCGGGGCCCGGACGAAAGAATCAGCACATCCCAGCCCCTGCCGGCGAGTGCTTTGCCGAGGCCGATTTCCTGTATGTTATACAAAGCGGGCGTCACATACTGCGACCCGCCTTTAAGGATCACTAATCTTCTGTTGTTTATCTGTTTCTCATTTGATGGCATGTCGCAAACCCCGATTTAAGATTTTAATAATTCCGATAAAATTCTCTTTCGCCGTCGCTGATCCGGTTGACGCTCCGGTTCACCGACGCACGCGAGCCGGCCAGAAGCCGGGCGGCCCGGGCAATGCTGCCCAGATGGCGTCTCGCGTTGATCCGGCTGCTGTTATTGTTGCTCAGTTTCGATGAGCCGTCTCCTTTATGCAGCAGCCGGGCGGCCGGCTGATAGTAAAATTTCAAACCGTTTTTCTTAAAGATAATGCCCAGTATATTCTCTTCATAATAGAGGAAGGTGCCCGGATACAGTCCCCTGAAGGACGCCAGATAAAGCGGCGTCAATAAAAGCGCCGAACCATGCAGCAAAAACGGCTTGTGCTCGCTGCTGAGCAGCGGCCGATCCGCCGGCTTGTCTGCCCGTTTGACAACCGCCTCTTCCGCCTTCTTAATAAACGAATAGACACCGAGGATAATCGCAAAATTTATCATTAAATCTTTCACGATTCTTTTGCCGTTCATGTCGATCGGAATCGGGTTGCTGCTCGTCCCGCCGCTGTTGATAATCTTCGGCCCGATCGCACCGACCGGCTGATCATCCGGCACGGATGCGAGCAGCTGCTGAATGAAGTCTTCCTGATCAAACAGTGTATCACTGTTGACAATCAGAACATAGTCGCACTGCTTATATTTCGTGCAGAAAGTGATACCGATATTGTTGCCCTTGGCGAACCCGAGATTTTCACCCGTACAGAGCAGTGTGATCCGCGGATCATCTCCGAACCGCTGTTTCAGAACGGCCCCGGATCCGTTCGGAGACCCGTTGTCGACAACAACGAGGGCAATGGACGGGTAGCTGAGATTCAGCGCACTTTCCACGCATTCAATTGTATCTTTATAATTTAAATAATTCAGGATTACGATGCCTATCTTCTTCATCGTCAGACTCCCATCCGGATCCGTTTCTTCGCATAGGGATAAAAAAGATGCTTAACCTTCCCTTTTCTCATGGCTCCCCCGCTGCAGTCTCCGCCCTGCCGCGCCTGCGAAGGCGCGCAGCAGAAGAATCAGATCTTTTCTGTAAAAGACGAAAATGAGAAGAGCGAGCGTCAGGTAGTACAGAACAATATTCAGGAAAATCGCGACAAATTGCGAACAGAGAAAAAACAGGAGAACGTTTACGATCAGAAAGACCGTATCTTTCATTTTAATTGAAATCTTTTGAAAGGTTCTCGCTGCAATGATAAACCAGGCATAATAAGAAAGTGTCGTGACAACAGAGATCGTCCGGTAATCATGAAAGAGAAAGACGGTCGCAATCATCAGGCATACGGATAATATCAAGATGGCGGATACCGTCGCCAGATACTTCTTCTGTTTCCTCTCGATCTTGTAAAGGTTGACATAAAGTACATTGACAACGACCATTGCGGGAAAACCGATAAACAAAATCGAAATAATATCGAGAGAAGGAATATATTTTTTTATAAAATAATAGACGATGATTTCAAAAACAAAATAGACGCCGCTGAACAGCGTGCCCGCGATCAGAACCGCATTTTTTATCGTATTCAGTCTGGTGCGGTCGGCCATTCTCGACAAATAGGGATAGAGCGTCGACGTCAGGGATGTGATCAGTATATTCACGGCGGAGAGCATCGATATGGCGAATGAATAATAAGCGAACGCCGACGTTGTGAAAAAATGCTTTACAAGCAGCCTGTCCACCGAATAATAAAACACAGTCGAAAAGTTGCCGATCATAATAAATATGCCTGCACGGAACAGTTTCCTAAAATCGGCGGCATTCCAGATCGGTCTGGTTTTTTTCAGCGGCAGCAGTATTTCCAAGGCAAAGAAGATGAAATAGTTAATGAGCACCAGCCCGTATACATAAGGTGCCGACTTCTCGGCGTGTATAATAAACAGCAGGAACAGCTGGACGAATAATGTCGCGAGCGAAGTAGCATACATGATTCGTGTATAGATACTGAATTCACCCATCGATTGAAAAACATTTCTATAGAAAGTCGTCATATTGACAGGGACGACGGAAAGCGCCAGCGCAATGATCACCAGGCTCTTCATGTAAAGGCCGGCTGCCAGAATCAGCAGCGTCACCGCCAGCTGAAAGATAAGCAGAAAGTTTTTTTCTCCGGCCAGAGAATCCCTGTCGATCCTGTTGAAGCGCTCCCCTCCATATTTGATAAACACCCCGTCGATAAACCCTAAATGAAGGATCCCGAGGTAACTGACATATAGGGTGAACGTTTTAATATCCGCGTAGGCATTAATCGGCAGAAAGGCCGGGACAAGGAATCCTGTGACGATACCGACCAGTATGTTGACAACGTTCGCACTGAATACTTTACTGAGATCCCTGATAATATGCATGACTTCTCCTGTAAAACAACTTTTCCGCTGGACGCAAATCATTCCGGACTTCTGATATTATACTCAAACGCCGCTGCCCGTGCAAGACGCGGAATCAGGCCCTGCGGAAGTGAAACAGCAGGGACAGTTTAGGATAGATCTTAGCACTCGACGGCAATGAAAAATGGCTGAGATAAAGAATCCACGCAGCCAGATAGCCCAGCAGGACAAGAACGTTTGACCAGTAAAAGCCGTCATAGAAAGCAAGATTAATGAAAAGCCCCAGAAAAGCAGTCAGAAAGATCTCGAGGTCAACGGATGTCTCCCCCGCTGCGGCGATCGTTTTCAGGCAAAATAGAAACAGCCTGATGATTATGTAAAGGAAGAAACAGATACCGACCAGTCCGAACTCATAGAACAGGGTCAGGTATTGATTGTCAACGACATAGAGACCCGGCGCATAGAGAGAAATGCTGTTCGTTTTCAGAGTGAAGGCCAGGCTTCCGACCCCGTTGCCGAACAGCAGCTGAAAGAAACTCGCTTTGTGAAACATCGAATTCATGACAAAATGAAAGCCGTTCAGCCTCTGATAGAGCGATATGCCGCCCGCACCTGTGCCGAGCTGCAGGAACCGTGAAGCAATGGTCCCGATAACGTTGAATCCCTTCAGATAAGCGGCAAACAGAAGCGCAGCGATCGCCGCAAGAACGGCGGCTATTTTCACTAAATAGGCCCTGCTCAGATAGACGGGCAGCCTGTGTCTGGCAGTGATGTTGATCAAAAAATAAAACAGCGCGGCGACCGCCAGTGCCAGATAGCTGCCCCTTGAGAAAGTCAGGAACAGCGCCGCAAGATTGATCAGCGAAAAGAGCAGCGGCCAGATCTTTTTATCCCTGGCATACAGACCGAAGTTGAGGATCACATTGACCAGCAAAAAGCTGCCCATCACAATCGGGTGCTGCATCGTTCCCGATACCCGATAAAAGAAGTCTGCATGTCGGACACTGTAGTATTGATGGTACGCCCCTGAAAAAAAGCGGCCGAACAGTGGATTATACTTAAAAAAATATTCAGCGATGCAATAAACAGCAACTAAGTTCAGCATAGAAACAATAAAACGATGGAGCCTAAAATTTCGGTTAATCGAATGCTGCCGGAAATAAATGAGATTAACGAGAACTGAAATGATAACAAAGACATAAAAAACGAATGCTTTAATCATTCTCATCCAGAGCGGCAAATCGATGCCATTTGAGAAAACACTGATCAACAGCTGAATGATCAGGTCGGCCACGAGCAGCGCAAAAAGTGTGACCATACTGTAATCGATTGTTTTATAAAAAACGACGGCTCCTGCCAGAATGACCAATTGCGTAAACACCAGGATAATTAATTTGTTGCTTAATACCAAAGGAGAAAAAAATATGAAAAAGGCGTAGAAAAGGCATAGATAAATCAGGTATATTCTTGGAAAATGAATAGTGTTCAGCATGGAATACCTTCCCACAAAAATTATTATGATTGTCCTTCTTGCTTACCCAGGGCGGCAAATCGGGGATCCGAGGTTTCCATCATACATCGGCTCCGCTCAGGCCGATTGTCCCGTACTGTTAAGATCGGGCAATCAGTGCCTGCTGAAAATCCCATTTATAATTCCGATTATTCGCTCTTATTGATTCTTTGGCCATTGTTGATTTTTCGCGTTTTATTGTAGATAGTCGGCAATTGACTCCTGATTCTATAATTGTAACTGCAGATATTGGGCAATTTACGATACTAATCAGCCAGTTCAGTTACCGACGGCTCTGCACCGTTTATATGTAATACGCGGCAGGTCAAAGGAAATATCGGGCGCTTCCAGAATTTAATGCCCTTTCGCGCATGATATCACTCTTTAAGCAAGTATATACTGCCGATCGCGTAAATTCCGCTGCCCGGCAAAAAAGTCCGCGCCGCCGATACTCTTTAAGATGATTAAGAGACGGACACTCCGGGGCTTCTAATAGGCGCCATCGGAGCCGAACATGACAAAGACGGTTTTGATCATAATTTTTGCATCGAGAAGCAGACTTCGATTCGCGATATAAGACAGATCCAGTTCCACCATCTGATCAAAACTCAGGTCACTTCGGCCGCTGACCTGCCAGAGACCGGTACATCCCGGGGTGACAAGCAGCCTCTGTCTGTCATAATCGCTATAATCCGCCACTTCCCCCGGAAGCGGCGGCCTTGGACCGACAAGGGTCATTTCCCCTTTCAGAACATTGACGAGCTGAGGCAGTTCATCAAGGCTGGATTTCCTGATAAAATGGCCGATCCGGGTGATTCGCGGATCGTCTTTGATCTTGAACATGGCACCGGTCACGTTATTCTGATCACGAAGATTATCCAGCAATGCCTCCGCATTGGGAATCATCGAACGGAATTTATAGATATAAAACGGTTTTCCGTTCTTCCCGAGACGGACCTGTTTAAAAATAACCGGATGGCCGGGATCTTCCTTTTTGATGAATAGAGCGATCACTAAAAAGACCGGAGACAATAGAACAAGGCCGGCAAGTGCTCCGAAAATATCCAGCAGCCTCTTCATGAACAGATAGCTTCTGCTTCCATTTACCGATAGGGGGCTGAAATGTTTGCAGCCGGCAGCTGTATGGGGATGGGGTGCATTCCGCTCTGTTCTTGATAAAGCCATTTTCCACTCCTCCATCAATCTTCGGGCAATCTTTTATAAAAAATTTTGGGTTCGCTCCTTCCCCCCCTCTCCGAGAAAATCGGAAATTCGCTTTTCTAAAATAAATCGACCGATTATCCATATATTAGAGGGTGGATCATCAAGGAGCGGATGATCAATCAAATTCTCCGTAAGTACTATTATATTCATTTTTTATATCTTTATGTTTTATATTGCCGAATCTGAAATGATTCTGTCCGATTTCCCACAGACTTCTGCCGGCAATAAACAGGCTCGAAAAATTAAACATCACGATTAGCCAATAACCGGGGGCAAGATACATTGGATACAGCATAAAATTAGTGCCGACATCAGAATAAGAGAGCAAAAGCATTCTTACCAAATAACTCATCCATAAACCTGTTAATATGATCCATTCAGAAAAAAAGATATATTTTTTCGTACGGATGCTGATTAAGAAACGCACAAAAATATAGAGATAGGCGGCAACGGCCAGCACAGTGGCTGCCGGATTCAAAAATTTATAGACGGAAGCCAGTTTATTGAAAAAATCCACCTTTTGCTGGGGCGGAATCGGCTCCGCAGAATTATATGCCAGATTGTTTGTTACACGTTCCAATGTACGTATCCTGTCAGCCGGACCGATAGAGTGAACATTCACAGCCCCCAGTTTTTGATGAAGATGATCTTCCATAAAAACAGTCATATGCACCGTTTCTCCCAGCGCCTTAAATAAAGGACCGATGTAGCGATTGTCCCAGGGCGACTCGAAGATCGTTATATAACCGCCGCGCGTCTGCAGCTTTCCTTCTCTTATTGCTTTCTGTATTTCTTCCGCCGACTGTTTATAAAATTTTTGCGTTGAAGAGGCGTTTCTCATGCCTGCATTCTGTACGCTGTCCAGGAGTATCCAGACAAATATATCGCATGTCGGATTCCCTTTTGTTTCCATCATCGCATGATTATTCTCTAATTGACCTTTGATTTTCGCAAAGGTCGGCGATACCGCATAAGCTTTTTCACGCGTCGATTTAGGAATCGGCACACGGGGATTCCACACATCCGGTTTAATAATCGACAGTTCTTTAATAAGCAGCGGAAGACTGCCGCTTGTGAATTCATTGGTGCCGAAATAGCCATAATCATGCTCATTAATTATTGAAACAAGCAATATAGATAAAATGAGAATGCCCGGCACAAGAGCAAGTGCGAGTAGACGCTTAATTTTCTGAACCGCTTTTTTATTGAAACAAATGCCTAAAGCTGTGATTAACAGAGCGGCAATGACAAATGGCAGCACCCATGGAGAATCTTCTCTTGCAAGCCAGACGGCAGCCAGGAAAAATCCGGAGCACGCGCTTAACCACACCGTTTTCAGCAGAGAGCCGTACCGGTTCAAAAACAGGGAAATGATACAGGAAAAAAGGAATATAACCAGATAGCTGTAAATGGAATCACGGTAAACGCGATTAAATGTCCAGTAATACGTCGCCATTGGATTGAACATTAATATCGTGTACAGAACGGCAAGCCAAAACCGATTGGGTATCAGTTTGCGCATAACCATGACAAACGTGACACAGGCGGCAAACTCTAAAAACACATTCGATAAGAGAAACGGAATGCCGAACTTATTCATAACAGTCAGGTAAACCGGAAAAGTTATTCCCTTTGCCAGGGTATATTTATCAAACGGCCCCAGCCAGTCATGAGCAATTAAACTTGAGGCATCGCGTACCATCAGATCGTCATCCGGTCCGCCCGTAAAGCCTGCAAAAACTCTGAAATCAGATACCATAAAGATCCTGAAAATAAGTACCAGCAGAAGATAACTTACAAAGAGCGCCTTGGGCGTACAATATCTCCTTAATCGCAATTTTAAGCCCGCCTTTTACAAAAAATTCCAAACACTTCATTATGATTTTCTATATATAATCTCTATCTTGTCTTTTTCAAAGCATTTTTTGTCAATCTCTGCCCTTCGGCCCATTCCGCAGATCGACTCTTTTTTTCTGCATGCCGGAAGATATTTAATTTCCGCGATCCCTCCCCAGCCTGTTCCGTGAAAATAACCGTTGAACAGTTCTGAATTTTTCAGGAAGCTGCCGAGTTGCCAATGCCCGGCCCGATAGATAAAATATACATCGGCCGGTTTTGAAGTCAGATGATGAAAACGCAGGTCTACATGAGTATAAGTCTTCAGTCTGTGCGCGGTCAATATATAATCCGACCTTCAGTTTTCTTAAATTATTAACATTCAGATTAACGAGTATTTGCCGTCTGGATCGATCAGCTTCTATTTTTTCATATCCGGATAATAATCGGTTCCGTCCAGATCCTTAATTCCAAGGGCATAGAGATAAGAACCCATGGATGAACCGTCAATGCGATCCAACGGGCATTCGGATCTTGTTTTTTTACTCTGTACCGTTGATGGCAGATTGTTATTGAACCTATCTCCAAGACCGATGTTGACGGGATTAACAAACAAACTTGAAATCATGATGACGATGAAAATAAGCATAAAAGCCAAATAATAGCGCAGTCTCACATAGCCCTTTATAGACTTAAAATCAACTGTTATAAAATAGAAGAGTCCAATCAGCAAGCTTGAAACAGTACATTCGACTAACAGACTTGCTTCGGGTAAATTACGATAACGTTCATATACTTAGATAAACAGATGCGATTCCACAAGCTATTTCGATACGATAAGTCACATAAGAAAGCAAAATCAAAACTGGTTAAACCAAGAGTGTTATTGATGCCGAATTTAAAGATATGGTATTGACATGGGATAAGTATGGATTATAATATTAGACAATGATCAGAGTAGCAAAGTTCCGGAATATGCTCGGTAATAGTTAGTAGACACAGTTTACTACAATTAAATAACAAATATATTCTTATCCAGAGCGGCGGAGGGACTGGCCCTATGAAGCCCGACAACCAGCACGTGTTGTGTATGGTGTCAATTCCAGGAGTACATCGTTATTGTGCTCAAAAGATGAGAAGAGATAATGGCAAGTCACTCTTCTCTGGCTTGTTTTTATTTTGGTTAAAATTTGGTGGCGTGTTTAACTGTTATCCATTAGGAGTGAGCAAAGAGATGAAGAACAGAAGAGTAACGCAAATACTCTTAACAGCAGTCGTAGTTCTGTTATTATCCGGATGTAGTTCAAATAGTCAAAGCAGCAGCAATTCCGAAAAACAAGGTTTAAGTGATACGCAAGAAATCACGATCGCAGATAGTCAGGAGTTAAACAGTATTGATCCGTCGAATGCAGTGGACTCTAACAGCCAAGAAGCAATTAATAATATCTATGAAGGACTCTACCGTCTTGATAAGAACAACAAGCCCATTCCTGAAGGAGCGGCAGCTCTCCCTGAAATCAGCAAGGATGGTACAACTTATATAATAAAACTAAACAAAAAATCAAGATGGTCAAATGGTGATAAAGTAACGGCTAACGATTACATTTTCGCATGGAAGCGAGCTATTACTTCTAAGAATGCGGCCGAGAACCAAACATTCTATACGTTTATCAAGAATGCAGATCAGATTATTGCAGGTAAAAAAACCGCTTCAACACTGGGAGCAAAAGCAATTAACGATGATACAATTTCGATTACGCTGAATCACGCAACTCCCTATTTCTCGTCAATCTTAGCAAACCCGGTCTATTATCCGTTAAATGAGAAGTATGTAAATAGTAAAGGAAAGAATTTTGGCTCAAATAGTAATAATGCGATATACAATGGTCCATTTATTCTAACGGGTTTTAAAGGTCCCGGAATTGGTGGCAATTGGACTTATGAAAAAAACTCGAACTATTGGAATAAAAAATCGGTGAAATTGAATAAAATCAATGTTGAAGTGCTCAAGGATACAAATACCGCGATTAATCTTTATAAAGAAGGCAAGCTGGATCAAGTAGCTATATCCGGAGAATATGCCCGTCAGGAGGCTTCTGATCCAGGATTTATTTCAAAGAATGCTCCAACACTAGCTTATATAACACCGAATCTATCACGTAAAGTATATAAAAATGAGAAATTAAGAGAAGCACTTTCTCTGGTTATTGATCGAAAACAATTAGCAAATAACATTATAGGCGATGGTTCTAAACCGGCGACGGGTATCGTTCCGAATGGTCTGTACTTTGAACCTAATACAAAGCAGGATTTTGCCAATGTATCCGGTAATCATTTGCCAACAAATATTGCAAAAGCCAAAAAGCTCTGGGATCAGGTTAAAAAGGAGCTGCATATTAGTTCACTGACTATTAATCTGGTAACATTTGACTCCGATAGAATGAGAACTGTATCAGAAAATTACCAGAATGCTGTGCAAAGTAACCTAAAGGGAATAAAGGTGAACATTAGTGTCAATCCAGTATCTGTTTTCATAAATAAAGCGACAAGCGGAAATTATGATCTCGCTTTATTGACCTGGGGGGCCGATTATCCTGATGCTTCCAGTCTGTTAAAACTGTTTGTTTCTGATTCCGGTAATAACTGGGGAAAATATGCCAGCAAAACGTATGATGATGCAGTGAAAGCTGCAGATGTTACAGATGCGAATAATCCTGAAAAAAGATGGACCGACCTTTTGAAGTCACAGAACATTATATTGAAAGATTATGGAGTTATTCCAGTCTACTTTCAAAGCAGTTCGCTTTTACAGAATGTAAAACTAAAAAATGTCAACTTTTATAGCAGTGGACCGAGTCTTGATTTTAAAGATGCATATTTGGTAAAATAATTGTCCCTGTCGATAGACATAGGGCCAAATTCAGGGAAACAGCAGCAGGCCGGATCTGAATATGAATCCATTCACTTTGGCTGGTCCGATCGATATTTGATGAAGCAATTAAATCGCAGAAATATAAATTGAATCTCTTGTAAGCTTTGTTTTCTTCAAAGTGGAATTTCATTCTGTAGATGCTGTCTATTAAATCTTAAGAGGAGATGTCCTTTTAAGATTTTTTATTACCAAGTTAGAGAAACCAAAGCTTCAATATTATTTTTATTTTAACAGATCCACTATTTGCATATTAAGAAGAAATGAGAAAAAAGTATAAGAACAAGATTAGAACGAACATTCATTTATCATGGTGGAGGTGACATTTTGTGCGTGGATTTGGCAGTTACATTCTAATGCGAATAGTTTATATGTTTATCACCCTTTTTTTAATCATTTCAATTACCTTCTTTTTAATGAAATTGCTGCCTGGATCGCCTTATGCAAACCCGGAAAAGTTAACCCCAACACAAATTGCATTATTGAACAAACAGGTTGGTTTAGACAAACCAGTTGTGGAACAGTATTTTATATATCTACGGAATCTGATGTCTGGAAATATGGGTGTCTCTTTTCAGTTTAATAATCAACCCGTGTCCGCCCTGTTAGCCAGTCGGATTGGACCGTCACTTCAATTGGGCATTCAGGCTATTGTTCTTGGAACGGTTGTCGGAATAATATTAGGTGCGGTGGCCTCCATAAGACAAAATACTTGGATTGATACACTTTGTTCTGTCATCGCAATAATTGGGAAATCAATACCCAATTTTGTTTTTGCGGTTGTCATGCAATATCTGTTAGCTGTTAAATTGAGATTATTTCCCATCGCCATGTGGGATGAGGGAATCAAGTCAACCATATTGCCGACCCTTGCGCTTGCCATGTCGCCGATGGCTGATGCTGCCAGATTTATTCGGACAGAAATGGTTGAAGTTTTGCATAAAAATTTCATTGAATTCGCAAGAGGAAAGGGAATGACAGCACTGACAGTTGCTTTCAAGCACGGGCTGAGAAATAGTTTAATACCGCTCGTGACATTGCTGGGTCCAATGGCAGTTGATTTAATGACAGGTTCGCTTGTGATAGAAAATATTTATGCTGTTCCTGGTATTGGTGAACAATTTGTTAAGTCAATTATGACTGATGACTACCCAACAATTATGGCTGTAACCATCTTGTATTCAGCAATGTTAATTGTTGTTATTTTAATTGTTGACCTGCTGTATGGATTAATTGATCCTCGTATTCACATCCAAGGAAGTGGGAAAAGATGACGGAAAAGGACTTGAGTCTAAAGAAAGTGTCGGGTAGTGAATTTGTCTCATTACAAAACTCTGAAGGACAAGAATGGGAAAAAGCTTTTGGGCCTTCATTAAATGTATTTCAGGACTCATGGCGAAAACTTAGGAAGAACAAAGGTGCAGTTATTTCATCATTCGTCTTATTCGTTTTTATTCTTATCTCCATTCTTTCAATCTGGTGGACTCCGGCTAATCCGATTAAACAAAATGCTGATTACAGCTATCTGCCGCCTAAGATTTATGGGAGTACTTTAAATGGATTGAATGGTACCGCATTAGTTGCAGGAAAAAGGGTTGATGTATATAAAAAAGCAGGTGTTCCAAGTGATATAAATTATGTCTTTGGTACTGATAAATTCGGTCGTGATGTATTATCACGGTTAATGGTTGGTATCCGCAATTCTTTAACCATTGCTTTTGTCTATGTACTTCTGGTTTTAGCAATTGGTGTCACATTTGGCCTTATGTCAGGACTTTACGGCGGAAGAATTGATCTGGTGATGCAACGAATTATTGAAATCATTTCAGGGATACCTAATCTAGTCGTGATGGTTCTGTTGCTTTTAGTATTGCAACCAGGTATCTTCTCAATAATCTGTTCAATGGCTATCACAGGTTGGACTTCAATGGCCCGTGTCGTTCGAGCCCAAACCTTGAAATTGAGATCCGAAGAATTCGTGCTTGCTGCGAGAACACTTGGAGAGAACAATTTAATCATCGCTGTAAAACATATATTACCTAATATTTTGGGGCTGATTATTATCCAGATCATGTTCAGCGTTCCCTCTGCGATTTTTTTTGAAGCATTTTTAAGCTTTATCGGACTTGGTCTGCCTGCTCCGATACCATCTTTGGGGACAATGTTGAACGATGGATATCAGACGTTCCTCTACATGCCCTATTTAATGTGGATTCCTGCTGTAGCGCTTTCTATTCTCATGATTTGTTTCAACTTATTGGCTGATGGCTTGCGAGATGCATTCGATCCGAAAATGGAAAACTAATGGGATACAAATATTAATCATACAGGAGGGTTTTCAAAATGAAACTAGTTAGTGTAAAAGGCCATGTTGAACTGGTAAATGAGAATAATAATTGGATTTTATCAAAAGAAACAGGATTTTCTCCATTAGAGACTTTAATTGCTGCAACGGCTGCATGTAGTACTTATGTCTACTTAGGGATTCTTGATAAACAAAGAATTGATTGTACTTTGCAAAGTGTTCATGTCGATTATGAAAGAAACGAAGATCAGGAATTATGTCCCGTTTCAGAGATAAACATTCAATTTTTATTATCAGTTGATTCGGCAAATGAAACAAAGGCCACGAAGGATCTCCAGTTAATTGCAAAAAACTGTACAGTGGCTCGTTCCCTAAACCCTGAAATTAAGGTGGTTGAAAGTGTCCAATTTGTGTGATCATTCTCTTAGAATGTTGAAAAACTTCTCAGACAAATTTTCAGTGATGTTATCGAACAGTACCAGCCCGCTTAGGTCACATACATTAGAACTGACTGTTGATCTATCATTCCGGAAAAATTTGCTTCAGCCGAGCTAATTGTCTATCCTTTTCAATTGTACACTTAGTGATCGCGTGGTCGTGGTTAAGATCAAGATCATTTATTATATAAAAATATATGGCTGCTGTCGAGCAGTCCTTTTAAAAATTCATTTTTGATTAACGTTAACTTGACTAAGTCACTCAAGCCCCAGAATTTTGGCATCCTTACATTTTTTCACATACTAAACGATTTTCTTTGTTTTAAAAGAGTGAAATTGGTTCCACCGGCTATCTTAACAAGACAGTCTTATTTTGGATGGTCGGTGGACACGTCTCCGTCAAACCAATAGCCTATCATTTTCTGGACATTAATGAGCAGCAGTAACAACTTTGTAGAGCGCGAAACATATAAACAACCCCCATCCCGAATATTCTCGAAATGGGGGTCGTCTTAAAAATTGTAGTTAAAGGAGAAATCCATATCGACAGGCCCGCTTATACCGCTCACACTGCCATTATCCGTATACTGCCACAGGTCGGTATCGAAGCCCGGGCCGCTGCTTGCCGAGTGCCAGGCTGCCGTCCAAACGAGCAAATCCGGATTTGATTTTTCCAGCACTGAAAGACTGATGTTGTTTTCGTAAAAACTTAAATAGGAATAGATTCCAAGCTTAGTGATGCCGTCTTGCTTCATCTGATCAAGAAAGGCATTGACACTGTTCGTTATTGCGGTACTCGAGGCACCGTTTGTGATCTCGACGTCAACGAATGCATAGCCGTTAAACCCGACGCTTTTCAATAAAGCTGCGAACAGATTGGCTTCTTTTCGTGCATCCGACGCATTATTAGTGGACTGGAAAAAATGATAGGCATTTGTTTCCAGCCCTGCGGCCCTGGCGGCTGTCACATTGTTTTTGAATGTCCAGTCCGTAAATGACGATCCTTCAGATGCCTTTTGCACAATAAAATTGATGCCCGAATTTTTTACGGATTGAAAATTAATGGCACCGTTATTATTGGAAATATCGACACCTTTTTTCAATGCGCCGCTTGGCAGCTGGCTGGCATAGACCGTCCGGCTGACAGCCGCCTGTTCCCCGTTAACTCCGGTCTCCCGTACCAGCAGCGTATGGCGGCCGGCGCTTAACGCTGTCTTAAGGTCATATTGATAGCCTGAGTTATGATTGCCATAGGCCGGATATTTCTTGTAAACATCCGGCCGCACCAGGCCGTATTGCGCTCTTCCGACTATCTTGCCGTCGACAAAAACTTCAACCTTGCTGACACCGCTGCCATTCACAAACCAGCCCTTAACCGGTACAGTTCCCTGAACGGTGCTGTTTTGTTGCGGGCTGTCAATCGTGCCCAGGGCCGGGGCATTGCGTACAGTCACTGTTCGGGTGACCGCGGACTGCGCTCCGCCATTTTCTGTTGCTCTTATCTGCAGCGTATGGCGGCCGGTAGACAGCTTTCGCGTATCCAGCGTATACTGATAACCCGCATTGCGATTCTTATAGTCCGGATAGGCTTTCGCCACATCGGGCCTTGAAATTCCGTAAACGGCTTTTCCTGCAATCTTGCCGTCAACATAAACCTCTACCTTGCTGACCCCTTTTCCACTCAGGTACCAGCCTTTAATATTGATAGTGCCTTGAACCGCCGCATTATTATTCGGCGATTCAATAACGCCGCGGACCGGTGTGTTGCTTACATTTACCGTTCGGTTGACCGCCGATTGTTTGCCGTTGCCCTCTGTTGCTTTAATCGACAGCGTATGACGGCCATTCGTCAATTTCTTTGTATCCAGGGCGTACTGATAACCCGCATTGCGATTCTTATAATCCGGATAGGCTTTCGCCACATCGGGCCTTGAAAGGCCATATGCGGCTCTCCCCGCGATCTTGCCGTCGACGTAAACCTCTACCTTGTTTATCCCACTTCCGCTGAGGTACCAGCCCCTGATGTTGACAGTGCCTTGAACCGCCGCATTATTAGCGGGCGAATCGATGATGCCGCGAACCGGTGTACTGCTGCTGTTGCTTACATTCACCGCCCGGTTGACTGTCGATTGTTTGCCGCTGCCCTCTGTTGTCCTGACCGACAGCGTATGACGGCCGTTTGTTAATTTTTTTGTGTCCAGTGCGTACTGATAGCCCGGATTCCGATTATTATAGTTGGGATAGGCTCCTGCCACATCGGGCCTTGGAAGCCCATATACGGCTCTTCCCGCGGCCTTGCCGTCCACCAGGACATCTACTTGACGGACACCGTTTATGCTGAGATACCAGCCTCTGATATTAATGATACCCTGTACGGCGGCATTTTGGCGCGGGGCATCCATAACCCCATAGGCCGGAGCGACACGAACGTCGATTGTCCGGGTAACGATCGACTGATTTCCCTTCGTTCCCGTTTCTCTGATCAGCAGTGTATGACGGCCTGTTGACAGCTTTCGCGTATCCAGCGTGTACTGATAGCCCGCATTGCGATTATGATACTTGGGATATACCCGTGCCACGTCGGTCCTCGGAAGTCCATACCTGGCTCTCCCGACAATCCTGCCGTCGACAAACGCTTCAACTTTACCGACGCCGTTTGCATCCAGATACCAGCCTCTGACATTAATGACACCTTGAAGAGTGCTGTTCTGCCGGGGGCTGTCAATGATCCCTCGAACAGGGAGGTTAACAGCCGCGGCTGAGGCACTATAACTGAAAAGCGCCATAAAGCAACTGACGAAAAAAATAAGAGCTGCTAGCCTAATGGTTCCCTTAATATTTTTCATCTCCCCCAATAACTTTTCTGGCGGACAGAACACTTTTCCCCCCTCCTGTTCATAAGCCGGTCTGAAGAACGAACGAAACAGGGAAAACGATGATTCAAAAGATTCCGTAAAAAACCGCCTATTATTCGTCCGATACTTCAGATTTCTTCATTAAATCTGTCCTCATCATTATTCTCGGCTGCTTGTTCCTTGAAGTTAATCAGTCGGGTACTCTATTGGGGCCTGACGCGCATAAAATAAAAGAAAGAGCCTCCCAGTGGATCATTTGGGAGGCTCAATCATCATAATTTATTATTGACAGCACCGTTTTCGGATAGCGGTTGAGAAAAAAAGGATTATTCAGCTGCCTGGTTCAGGATTATTTTCCTACTGTCAGATACTGTCCATAGATCCATCCGGTGCGGCCGTTGACGCTGACCCTGTACCAGCGATAAGCGTAGTTGTCCGATCCGCCCGGATCATATCTTACGTCCGTATTGTACCCTAATACATTGACTTGGGTGCCTTGCGCTATTGAAGTTATATAGGTACTGTCGGCCACGTACGGCAAAGACCTCATGTTTACGGATGAAGTATTCACCACTGTTCCGACCGTTCCGCTTGAATAATTGATGACTATATCCGACGGAACCGGCTTTCCCGCAGGAATATCCGTACCGTACACAGTCGTGTCCGCGGCCGATGATGAAATTTCCGCGGTTTTTTGATAATAGGAAGCATCGTACGATTTAATTTCCGCCATGATTGATGCAATGCCGTTTTTCCAGTTCGGATCGGTCGCATAATACTGGTTCATACCGATCAGAGTCGGTCCGTAAGCGGCACTGTAGTAGCTGCCGCCGGCATTCAAATAATTGCTTCTGATCTGCGAAGCGGCATAATTGATGCTGTTCGCATCTGTCGGAAAATAATAGCCGCACGTAAACGGGGCAATATCGAAAGCTCCGTAACCGTAAAGATTATGTTTATACTTGTATAGATCCGATGTCCCCCAGCCGGTTTCCCAAATCGCCTGAGCCAACAAGTATTGTGCATTTACTCCATAGCGGTCCTGGGCATCAATAAAAGACTGGGCATCCGCTGCAAGAGGGCTGTTCGGACTGCTGGCATTAAGGAAATTCAGAATATCCTGTTTTGTTATGTCGGCCGGTTTCTTCAGGTCCACTTGTTCATAAGGGTAGTTTTTAATGTTGACATTCCTTGTTAATTCGACAGCAGCCCCGCTGCCGCCCGTTTCTTTAACGGAAAGTGTATGATTTCCATCAGAAAACTGTGTCGTATCCAGACTGAATTGATAACCGGAATGACTGTTTTTATATTGCGGATAGACCTTGTAGACATCCGGACGCGACTGGCCGTACGCCGCATTGCCGACCGCTTTCCCATCGACAAGCACTTCAATCTTCGACACGCCGCTTACGTCCAGAAACCAGCCCTGTACCGAGTACGACGAACCTTGTATTACGCCGTTCTGAGCAGGATTGTCCATTCGGCCCTGAGCCGGAAGATTCTTCACGGTCACGGTACGGCTGATTGTCGTCTGTCTGCCATTCGCGCTTGTTTCCCGGACCGACAGCTGATGGCTCCCATTTGTGAGCTGCGTCGTGTTCAGATTGTACTGATAACCCGACTGACCGTTCTTATATTGCGGATAAGCCTTGTAGACATCCGGGCGGGAAAGACCGTACGCCGCGTTGCCGATCGCTTTCCCATCGACAAGCACTTCGATTTTGGACACGCCGGCTCCATCCAGAAACCAGCCGCGTACCGCAGCCGTTCCCTGCAGCGTACTGCCCGCTGCCGGACTGTCGATCCGCCCCTGAATCAGGAGATTCTTCACAGTCACCGTGCGGCTGATCGTCGTCTGAACACCGTTCTTGCCTGTCTCCCGGACTGATAGCTGATGCGTTCCGTTCGCCAGCTGCGTTGTATTCAGACTGTACTGATAACCGGAATGACTGTTTTGATACTGCGGGTAAGCCTTATAGACATCCGGACGGGAAAGACCGTACGTCGCATTGCCGATTACTTTTCCGTCGACCAGAACCTCGATCTTGGACACACCGCCCCCATTCAGAAACCAGCCGCGTACCGCAGCCGTTCCCTGCAGCATGCTGCCGGCACCGGGACTGTCAATCCGGCCCTGGACCGAAAAATTATGTACATTCACCGTGCGGCTGATCGTGGTTTGAACGCCGTTCCCGCCTGTCTCCCGGATCGACAGCCGGTGCGTTCCGTTTGCCAGCTGCGACGTATTCAGATTGTACTGATAACCCGACTGACTGTTCTTATATTGCGGATAAGCCCTGTAGACATCCGGACGGGAAAGGCCGTACGTCGCATTGCCGATTACCTTTCCGTCGACCAGAACCTCGATCCTGGACACTCCGCTCCCATTCAGAAACCAGCCGCGTACCGAGGCCGTTCCCTGCAGCGTGCTGCCGGCGCCGGGGCTGTCCATCCGGCCCTGGACCGAAAGATTCTTCACAACCACCGTGCGGCTGATCGTGGTCTGAACACCATTCTTGCCCGTCTCCTGGATCGACAGCCGATGGGTCCCGCTCGCAAGCTGCGCCGTATTCAGGCTGTACTGGTAGCCCGACTGGTTGTTCTTATACTGTGAATAGGCTTTGTAAACATCCGGACGGGAAAGACCGTACGTCGCGTTGCCGATCACTTTCCCATCTACCAGAACTTCAACTTTAGATACGCCTGTTCCGTCCAGAAACCAGCCGCGCACTGTAACCGTTCCCTGCAGCGTGCTGCCGGCAGCCGGATTATCAATAACACCGCGCGGACCCAGGGTACCGCTTGAAGCGTATGCACTCTGGCCGAACAGCACCGCCATGCAACTGACAATGATAACTAAAGCTAAATCTCTTAATCTTTTAATAATAGGACTCACCTCCCCCCCAATTTATATTAATCTCCTCTTCCGATTTCAGCAATGCGTTCAATAAGAAAGTAAAAAAAATTTACTTTCCGGTGAAATTTCTGAAATTATAGTATTATTTTTCAATAGCTGCAATAAAACCAGCGCCGACAATTTTTATCAGCACTGGTTTGGTTGCCTATATTAAAGATAGGACAGATACACCGCCATTTTACAGCGGATCTCCTATTCTGTGAAAAAGGATGTATCTAAACAATGTCCGTTTGTCATTCAGCCTTCATTAAGATATCCCGCCGGCATTTTCTCAATTTCTCATAGATACAAGCTTAAAACCATTCTGAATGCCACTGTCTGTCAGCCTGCGGACAGGCGATGCTCCCTTATCCTGCATCATCGGCAGCCGATTTAGAAAATATCATTCCGTGCCGCGTTTTTTTCGTTTTGACTGGAACATGGAAATCAAATACCATAAAGAATCATTTTTCAATAAGAGAAGGGCGCCGCAGTACACGGCTGCTCCTGATATGACCTGAACGGCCGTCACGATAATAGGTTTGGCAGAGAATAAAAAGTATTGTTCCGCTAAGACAAGCGCCAGCATGATCAGCGCCGATAATACTGCAGTCGCCATATCCATCAGATTATCTTTAATCGACAGGATCGATTTACAATGTATTAACTGCACGACAGTAACGGTCAGCTCGGAAGCAACATAGCTCACTGCCGCCCCAACCAGCTGATATTTTTGAATTAAAAAGTAATTAAGTACGATATTGACGATCGCACCGTAAACGACCGACAGGGTGTAAGCTCTGTTTCTCCCGCTTGGGACAAGATATTGCAGAATGGCTACGCTTGCCAAAGATATTGGAATGACGGAAAAGGCCAGTATAGGTAAAATCACGGCAATGCTCTCGTAGCCGGGGCCAAAAAACCAGGTGACGAAATTTTTGCTCGTTCCGATAATCCCCGCACAAAACCCGATCGAAATGACCAGGGATATCTTCAGAGAGATATTGAACTGTGCCTTCATTTTTTCATGATTTCCGATTGAATAATAATAGGAGGCCCTTGGAAACATAACCGTTCCTAGAGAGGTCAGGATGGTCAGAGCAATTGTCACGATTTTCAGAGCATTGTCGAAGAAACCGACATTTGTCGGGTTTGTATAAAAACCGAGCATGACTTTATTCAGCACGGTATAAATCATCGTGAAAGATGACGGTATAAATAACTGTAAAGACGGAATCACATGCTGTTTAAAATTCAGCCATTTAAAAAGAGAACGGCCGAAGTTGGAAAAGACCTTATATTTTCTCAAGTAAGGAAATAACATGATATTCCCGAAAAATACCGATCCTTGAGTTAAAAAGATGTATGTATAAAGATCGTCAGGCGTTTTTACAAAAATAAACATAAGAATCACGCTGGCAATTCTGACGATAAAATTTCTTGTCACAATTTTTTTAAACTCTTCCAGGCCCTGAAAAAACCACGATATATCAAATACCGCCGCAAAGATGCCGATCCCCTGTACTAAATACAGAAGCCATTCACCGGGAGACATCGCAATAACCCAGCAAACATAGATAATTAAAGCCAGGAGCATCGATGCCGTTCTTAACAAATAGATCTCCCAAAAACGGCGGATAATCGCCGTGTTGTCGTTCCTTGACGTTGCAATAACCTTATTGCCCTGGAACTGAAAGCCAAGGCCCCCTAAAAGAATGACATACGATACAATTGCTGCGGAATATGAATTCAGTCCGACACCCGCAGGCTTTAATACTCTTGAGATATACGGAACGGTAATAATCGGCAAAAGTATGATCAGGATTTGATAGGACAGATTGAATAAATAATTTTTAAATAAACTGCTTTTTATTTCCATTGGGTTCTCCCATTAATATCCGGCTCAGATTGTCATCTGCTCTTCAGTGATGCCGCTTTTTTATGATACATTATCCGGCTTTTATGATTCTCTTGACCATCTTTCTGAGAAAGCGTCCGATAAAATATCTGTAAAAAAGCACTAAATGTTGATAAAAATGTAAAAGATAATAGATGATCAAATCGAAGCGGCTAATACGGTAGTATTTTTTCAGCATATAAATATTTGATTTTGAAATTTTTTCAAAGAGAGTCCGCGTTTCGGTATAACTCGGGTTTTCAGGTTTATGATAATGAGAGACGAAATCCGTTAATGAGACGGCCTCCCTGAAACCCAGTTTTTTTAATTTGAAAGCTAAAATATTCTCCTCGTTGTAAAGAAAGGTGCCTTCATCGAACAATGTATTTTGGAACAGGCCGTTGTCCAAGTAATCCAGCTTGGTCATAAAAAAACACCCTGCCACCACATCGACAAAAGACATCGGCCATTTCCCCGCTGCCAGTGAAAAAGCGGCTTTTTTATTTCCACGCACAAATCCGGAGAATATGTAGAATTTGGATGGCAGGCTCCACCCAGAATATTCGTAGGAAAGCACGCCGTTTTGACTGATAACACTTCCGGCCAGCTTAACCCTGTCATCAGATTGAAGAATGGCCATCAGATGACTGTATGTATGAGCTGAAATCAGCCGGACATCCGGATTCTGTATCACAACATAGTCAAGATCCGGAAACCGACTTTTTGCATAGTTGACACCGAAATTATTGCCATAAGCATAGCCCTTGTTCGCGTCGGTTGAAATCACATGAACGTTTCTATACTTCCGGGATAAATTCAGCAGAATTTTATACGAATCATTCGGCGATTTGTTATCAACGACAATAATAGGGCTTGTAACCCCGAAAGAGATCGCATTTTCTACACATGCCGCTGTTTCCTGATGATGTTTATAGTTTAAAATAATTGTCGCGATGTTCTCGGTCATCAAAATTTCCTCCTGCCAAAGCCGGATCTGACTCGTGTGCGTTCAGGGGCTACAATGAAAGATAAAGGTTCTTAATATTTTCCCCCGCTTTTTTCCAGCTGAGTTTGCTCAGAAAGGCACGGTATGCTTCATCGGGAATATCTTTATTTTTTCGGTCGCTCATGCAACCTTTCAGAGCGTTCAATAAACCGTTCGTATCGCTGCCGTCATACATTATTGCGATCGAATCATTAAAATATTCTTTCATAAACGGTGTGCTCGGGCATATTATTTTTTTCCTGAGAGAAGCCGCCAAGATTGCACTGCCCGAAGTGGTAATATTTTTAAAAGGCAGCACAACAAAATTACTGCTGAGAATCAGGTCCGCTAATTCTTCATCAGGAATAAATCTTAAATCAAGGATCACTCCATTTTTGCCTTTAAATTGCATGATTGATTTCTCCAGACCGTCATACACTTTGCCTGCAATGATTAAATTTGAATTTCTGTCGTCCAGATTCGTAAAATCTGTTAAGAGGGGGATAACACCCTTGTATTCCTTGACGGCTCCGACAAATAAAAAGACCAGTCTGTTTTCATCAATGTTGTATTTTTTCCGATAAGAAAGATGATGGGCCGGATAGGCTCCATAATAATGGCCGTGCAGGATAATCTCTATTTTCTCCGGAGCGATACCGAATTCTTTGACGACTTCCTGTTTAATCGAGTCCGCCGCAACAATCAGTTTATCGCATAGCCGCATCATCTGCGCCCGAATTTTTTTCTCCAGCCCCGGCCATTTATAATCATGCGGATAGAGGTTATGTACGGTCCATACAAGCTTTATGCCGCGCAGTTTCAAAATGTATAAAAAAGAGAAGAATATTTTCGATTTAACAAGCATGCTCCATCGATTATTCTTCTGATAATAGGAATCGATCCAATGAAAATGGACAACATCTCCCCTTTTCATTTTCGCGATTTTTTTAAAAGAAAATTCCCTTACTTCTACACCTTCGTTTTCCAGCGACCGGGAGAGTAAATCATTATATTTATTTGTCGGATTGAATTTTGGATGCATCCAGACCCTTATACCCACTTTATTTTCCTCCTGAAGAATTCAAAAAACTTTTCGTCCGATCGATTACTTTTTCCGGCGCTGCGCTAAAAGCTGCATATATTTCAGCGATAATTTTGCTATTAATATGAGATTATAATTGCATTTTTTTAAACTTCCAAAAAGAGCGGATTTAAACTCTTCTGTGCCGTAGAAAAACATCGCCCGGTAAAAATAGAAATCCCGTTTGACCCGAGGGTTTCTGTTCCTGTCCTCTTCGAATTCCCGCTCGATCAAATGATAGCTCTCATACGCCGCAGTTATATTATTAGACAAGTGGCCCGAACCGAATTGATAGGTGTCGGTCAGAATTTCATCTAAAAAAAACAAGTTGTATTTCCGGGAGATCTTTGTAGCCAGCTCCCAGTCCTGAAAGCGCCGCAGCTCTTCATTAAAGCCGCCCATTTCCTGAATCACTTTTTTTTCTATGATAAAATTGGGCGTATTCACGACATTAGCCACCATTAACTGATGATAGAGCGGTTTCTCTACTCTTTTAGGTCTGACCAAGGATCTGTTTTCGTTCACGTAGTGCAGTTCGAATTTTGAAAAAACGCCTCTGTATTCCCGGCGGTTCTGCAAGATTTCCAATTCCTTTTTTATTTTATCCTGTCTCCAGATGTCATCCGAATCGTTGAAGGCAACGTACTTTCCTGCCGCCAGCCGAATGCCCAGGTTTCTTGCTTTATTTGCGCCGCCGTTTTCTTGTTTATAGTATTTGATGCGCGGGTCTTCGGCGGACAAGGTTCTGATGACTTCCCCAGTGGCATCCGTCGACCCGTCATCAATGACCAGAACTTCTATATTTCTTACAGATTGGTTTGCTACACTCAGCACGGATTTTGAAATGGTTTTCTCCCGATTATACGTTGGAATGATCACTGAAACCATTACTTTATTATGATCCACTTGAAACACATCCTACACCTTTCATGGCCTGCCGCCAAAAATTCTGTTCAGGGTCATTTTAAAAATTCTTTGGTTTTTGACCTTTAATTTCTGCTTTACTGCCCGTTTCATGAGCCGTACTTTATAAAATCCATAATTCATCTTACTTGTATAAGTCCGATAAAATAATTGTTCGGCATCCAATATGCTTTTGTATCTTTCCTCTGAAACATAGATATCTGTATTATTGATTGACAGTTCATGCACGATTCGGTCATGTGTCAGATAGACCCGTTTCTTTTTCTGATAAATTGTATGGAATAACCAATGATCAAGACAATCCAGTTGAAATGCGTTATTAAATCCGCCGATTTCATGAAGGAAACGGACATTGATTAATGAACAGGAGTTAATCGTCCGCACTTCTCCGGAAATCAGGTGATTGTCTGGTTTAAAAAACGAATAGCGCCCCAGAATTTTACTCACTTTAACCGGAACGATAAAATCTCCCCGCTCATTAAAAATATCCGGAACGATTGCCGCTATATTTTCATCCAAAGCGTTGTTTTCAGTGAGTCTGCCGATACTTTCAAAAAACAGGTCGGTGATCCGGGTATCCTGATCCATTAGCAACAGCCATCGATCCTCTTTGCCGCATCGGCCCAGGGCATAATTATAGGCGGCAGCCAGTCCGGAATTCCGCACATCGGATTTATACGCCACGGATTTAAATCCGCTCAGGCACTCTTTGTAGTCAATGCCTGCCGGCTCGGGACTGTTGTCGTATATATCGATATTGATCTTCTTTTTGAACCGGCCGTCAATATGCTGAAGGGATTTCAGAGTCAGTGAAGAGTGCATATCACGATTATATAAAACAATGACCGCTCTCATAAGAAAGCACCGGCTCCTTTCACACATTTAACTGTTCGTAGAGTTTATAAAAAGCTTTGATTACTTTCTTCTTCTTTTGAGCAGCATTAAAAGAATAAATCCAAGATTTTTAACGGCACCGGTTTTGCGAAGATGGTATTTGTTTAAAAATCTAAGCCGTTTGACCGGCGGTTGATTTAAAATAGTCGAATAACCAATGATCAGCTGTTCGGCTTCTTCGTTTTCAAAGCGGCATTCATCCAGATACTTTCTGATCTCCTGTGCTTGATTCACAGCGTTGTTCAGTGTAAAATTTTTATCTTTTACATATTTTTCTGTCAGCATTGAAATTAAGTTTTTCTTATTCAATCCAATCGTGTTTTTACTGTGCTGTCTGTATAAAACCAGCGTTTCTTGAATGAACGCTACCCTTCCGAAGGCAGAAACGATCAGCGCACTCCACCAATCATGCATCACAAGTTTCTTCTTATTGGCCGCACGGCTGATCCGGACGATCAGATCGGCTGCCTGTTTATTTAATGCCAGTGTGCAGCCTGTGACATTATTTTCAACCAAGTAATTATTTATTTTATTATTCCGCGGATTTGTGCCGCTTGCTAACCACATCGAAGGATAGATCGTCTTTAAATGTTCATCAACAATCTCAAGATCGCTGTGAACGAGCACGGATTCCTGATTATTTTCGGCGGCAACCTCATTTATTTTTTTTATGGACGTTTCCAGCTTGAAGGGTTTCCACACGTCATCCTGATCACAGAAAAATAAATAATCATAATTCAGTTCCACCGCCGCTTCCAGCAAGGCCAAAAAGCTTCCGGCAGCTCCATATTTCAAATGATCCTCCATAAAAATCACTTTATGAGCCGTTTTATCCTGATATTTCTTTAGAATGGCCAGTGTATCGTCCTCAGACCCATCATCCCGAACAATCAGATCCCATTTTTGATCCGTCTGATTTTCAAGCGAGTCCAGTTGCTGTTTCAGATATTTTTCGCCATTATAAGTTGACAATAGTATTGCGCTTTGCGCCATCTAACTTCATTCCTTGCTGCAGCTTGTCATGTCAGCTTTATCCAGATGATCGAACACGATTTTACAGATAAAAAGAGACGGGCAGCAATCAGGAATACTCCCCGATCTTTCCGGCCCCTTGATAACAAAATGAGACGATAATTATTGAAGCAATAATTGATGCAGACGTGCTTGACATTAAGCCGGGATTGTAAAGTGGCTTGATTAACCAGATGGCAAGGTTAAATAAGATCATTACCTGCACCATTCTATCGGAAACTTTTCTTATTGAGATTAATTTTACAAACACGAGCACAGTTCCGATAATGATTAAAATAAATCCTACAATTCCGAGCTGCATCAGTAATGCATAATACTCCTTTTCATACGAATATTTATTTGTCTGTGATCGGATCAGCTGTTTATCATAAGCACCGATCCCCATTCCAAAGATTGGGTTCTTTTTAATATCCCTCAGCAAATACGCACTCTGTTCCGTCCTTGTGTTGTCGGATATTTTTGTACCGGCACTGTTAAATCTGTTGTTGAATGCCGAAGCGACAGATGAATGGCCGCCGGTTGAAGAACCGACGCCGCCGGAATTAAACGTTTGAAAAATTGCCAGCATGATCAGTACGGACGAGGCAATCAGCAGGATTTTTTTCTTTGAGCGGCTCTTGAAAAACGCGACCGCGAGAACGATAAACATCAGTCCGGCATATTGTGCAAAAAATACACGGGAATAAACAATTAACACGAAATAAGTGCCGGCTAAAGCCGCAAATAATTTACTGTAAAATCCAACCCTTTTATCAATCAGATAAAAACTCAGCAGGGCCAGTACCAGAGAATCATTCGCCGAATTAATTCTGAATAAGTTTAGTCCCGGTACGGATAATGTTATATTATTGGCTCCCAGAAGGCTGCCATAAAGAAATCTAAAGCTCTGAAGGCTTAGTAAATGACCGACCACAAACAGCTCTACAATTATCTTGCCCAATATCATGACGAACATGACAATATAGAGTGTCCGCCTGGCCATCTCCTGATTGACTAAGCGATTGGCTACTAAGAAATAGACGATCATTACGGTGCTGATCAGGAAGAGAATGGTCGTGAACTGCTGAACGGCCTCCCCGCGGAATCCGTTCATAAACCCGATCACGAACCAGATTCCCGTACAAAAGAGTACGAACAGGACCAGCCAATATATTTTCTCAAATTTAATCTGATGCTTGAACCATAAATAGACGATTGATGCGGCCATCAATAAAAAAAGTATAGTCCTTACCGGCAGCCCGAACAGATCTTTTGAAGGCAGACACATTGTAAAAACAAAAACATAAAATAGTGCATTAAATGCCGATTTAATAAAAACCGCCCCTCTCACATGTTATAAAGCATGCTCTTTTCAGCAAGATATTTTCGATAATTGCTGCTTCTTTATTGAGTCGTATACAAAACAGGTTCTTCTTCACTTATCCTTTATTGTTCCAGTACTGTTTGTTCATACTCAATTTCTTTTTTATGAAAAGAGGCAAGAGCTTCTCGTTCATGCCCAGCTTATAACCCAGATATTTCAAGAAATTTCTCAAAACAAAGCCTGGGATCAAGGATAATTGTTTGTCAGCCAAGAGCGAACGGAATTGATGGACGACAAATTTCGCTCCTTCACCTTCCGCCTGTGAGAATTCCTCCAGAATCCACTTTTCTTTGCCAAAAAAAACGCCTATATCGAAATATCTTTTAAATTCCTGACTGTGGGTGTAGTTGTGAGAGTGGTAAACACAGGCATCGGCACAATAGGCAATCGACCATCCATGCTCAATCATTTTTGCCCCTACATATTGATCCTCGTTCATAATGACATCTGTCGGAAACCCGTGGATCTCATCGAGGGCACGCTTTCTGTACGCTGCAAAAGAATTGGATACAAAAATCGTCTTAATCCCCAGCTTCGTTTTGTCAACGAGCGACTTGATCTGACTTTGCGGCGGATAATTGATCTGCCTTGACGTCCGGCCCAGAAAATCGGCATTGCTTTTGGGCAGCTGCCTGCCGTAGGCAATCCCGATTTTCGGATCTTCTTCAAATGTGCGGATCAGATTACCAAAACACTGGGAATCCCGAATGACGACATCCTGTGTTAAAAAGATGAGGTATTCCCCGTTGGCTAAGGATGATGCGGTGTTTCTTGTCCCTCCGTGATTAAAATCGCTTTTTTTGATTTTAATCAATTTTATGGAAGGATCATTTTCCATAAACCGGGTTGAACCGTCTGTCGAAGAGGAGTCAACCACCAGGATTTCTGTCCCCTCTTTATTTTTCAGAGAGAAATCCTTGATGCAATCCACTAATTCCTTTATGTCAGGCCCGGGATTATATACAGGAATGATAAAAGAGACTTTCAACGCAATCACTCATTTTATTTGATTTAAATAACCAGGATTCATGCTGCATCCGGGAAGGGTATCCAAGGGAGCCAATACAGACCTGGACAATAACGATTGCTCGCCACTTTCCCAGACAGAAGACCCGGAATTGAATGAATGCCGCAAACAGCTTGTCTAACTCACATGTAACGTGAAAAAGCATCCTGAATGTTTATTTTGTCAGTTCAGGTGTATGGCTCGGACGTCCGATCGAATAGTATTCCACTTCCGATTTCCTGACTCTATCCAAACTGTAGCAGTTCCTGCCGTCAAAAACAACCGGCGTCCGCATGGCCGCAGCAAAGGCAGAGAGATCGATGTTCTTCACATCCGCCCAATCGGTAATAATCACCGCAAAATCTGCGTCCTGCAGAGCCTCATTCAGATCTTCCGTGTACTCGATCTCTACACTGAACTGTTTTTTGGCGTTGGAGACGGCAATCGGATCATAAGCAATGACATCCGCACCGAGCTTAACCAATTTCGGAATCATGACTAAAGCCGGCGATTCTCTTAAATCGTCTGTGTTCGGCTTAAAAGCGAGGCCCAGGACAGCGGCCCTCTTGCCCCTTACGCTGCCGAAGCGCGACAGGATCTTATCAATCAGGAGAAGCTGCTGATTATTATTGACTTCAATAACCGACTTCAGCAGATTGAATTCATGGTCGGCGTTCCCGGCAAGCTGTACAAGCGCATTTGTGTCTTTCGGAAAGCAAGAACCACCATAACCGATCCCTGCCTTGAGAAAGTCGGGACCGATCCGGTGGTCGAAACCCATGCCCTTGGCAACCTCTTCCACGTTGGCGCCCAAAGATTCACATAAATTGGCGATTTCGTTGATGAAGCTGATTTTCGTAGCCAAAAAAGCATTCGAAGAATACTTGATCATCTCCGCGCTGGAGATGTCTGTCTTCAGAATGGGCATGTCAAAAGGTTTATTAATTTCAGCAAGGATATCAGCCGTTTCCCCATCCTCGGTTCCGATCACGATCCGGTCGCCGTGGAATGTATCATGAACAGCCGATCCCTCTCTCAGGAACTCGGGATTCGAAGCAATCCTCACATGCACACCGTTGACCGTGTTGCGGTTAATCAGTTCTTTTATATGAAAATTCGTCCCGACAGGAACGGTACTTTTTATGACGACGATCACATTGCGCGTAATATTGGCGGCGATATCGACGGCCGCCTGCTCCACATAGCTGAGATTGGCAGAACCGTCCCGGCGCTGCGGCGTGCCGACAGCAATATAAACAACATCGGCGCCTTCCAGTCCTCTTCTATGTTCCGAGGTAAAGAATAAGCGCCCATTATTAATATTTTTTTGGATCAGTTCTTTTAGCCCCGGTTCATAAATCGTCGGGATCCCCTGACTCAGCTTTTCCACTTTCTCAGGGTCTACATCAATACAAATAACCGTATGGCCAATCTCCGACAGAGCGACTCCCGTAACAAGGCCGACGTAGCCCGTACCGATAACCGCAATTTTCATGAGCTTTTTTCACATCCGTTAAGATCGTATATTTTTTAATGATTGATTTGCCCGTCTTTCATCCATCATAACCTGAAGGCAAAAAGAAATATGGTTTTTTCTTATCATTTAATTTTAGTATGCACCTTTTCGGCTGATAACAGACAAGACAGTCCGAAAAATAATTTTAAGGTCAAACATAAAGGATTTGTGGCGGATATAGTAGAGTTCTACATCAACGCGTTCGGGATATTCAATATTGCTGCGTCCGCATACCTGCCAATATCCGGTCAATCCCGGTTTTGCGGACAGGAACAGACGGGTGCTGTCGCCGTATTCCTTCAGTTCTTCGGACACGACGGGTCTCGGTCCGACAATGCTCATCTCGCCTTTAATGACGTTAATCAGCTGTGGGAGTTCATCGAGACTCGTTTTCCGAAGAAAGCGCCCGACTGCCGTGATTCGCGGGTCTTCCGACGGCTCCAATTTATAATTGTTTTCGATATACTTTTTATACAGAAGCTTATTAGCCTTTAATTCCTTTTCAGCATTCACAACCATCGAGCGGAATTTATAAATATAGAAAGGGCGGCCGTACTGCCCTATTCTCTTCTGCTTAAAGAAAACCGGGCCCTTCTGACTGCCGAAAAGATAAAGTACCGAGATGATCAGAAACAGCGGCAGACTTAAAATCAGTCCGATCGTTCCGGCAAACAGATCAAATGCTCTTTTGCCCAACAAATAAGACATGCTGTCATTTCTTGCATGATGCACAACAATTAAGCGGCCCGTTCGTTTAACATAATGCGCTTCAATTTCCGACTTTGATAAAGCCATCGTATGTTCCTCCATCATTTTAGCAGCAATTTATTTTCATGAAGAATCCGCTCAATGCCTTTAAGCACGTCCTGCTGCAAATCTTTGTCTTGCAAAGCCATTTCGATGTTTGTCAGAACGAAACCGAGCGTTTCCCCGACGTCAAAACGTTTGCCTTCAAACTGATAGGCATAGACGCCCTGCAATTCATTCAATTTCTGGATTGCATCGGTCAGCTGGATCTCTCCGCCCGCGCCGATTTCCTGTTTGTCGAGAAAGCCGAAAATTTCGGGTGTCAGGACGTAACGGCCGATAATTGCCAGATTGGAAGGCGGATTGCTCTTCGGTTTTTCAACAAAACGGCTGACATTGAACAAACGGCCTTCCTGCGATTTCGGATCGATGATCCCGTAACGCTGCGTCTGGTTTTCAGGCACTTCCTTGACGCCGAGCACCGAGCAGCCGGTCCGTTCATACTGTTCGGCAAGCTGCTGAATGCACGGCTTCTCCGACTGAACGATATCGTCGCCCAAAAGCACTGCAAACGGTTCGTTGCCGATGAACTTCCGCGCGCACCAGACAGCATGGCCGAGACCTTGCGGAGACTTTTGCCTGATGTAGTGAATATCGATTTTCGATGATTCACGGACCTTTTCAAGCAGATCCAATTTATTTTTATGAATCAGATTCTGTTCCAGTTCGTAAGCAGTATCAAAGTGATCCTCAATCGCCCGCTTTCCCTTACCAGTTACGATGATGATGTCATCGATTCCAGCTGCAACGGCCTCCTCAACGATATACTGGATTGTCGGCTTGTTGACAATCGGCAGCATTTCTTTCGGCAGTGCTTTCGTTTCCGGCAAAAACCTTGTCCCCAGACCCGCGGCCGGAATGACCGCTTTCCTGACTTTTCTCATACAAAAACCTCCTGATGATCAAAAAGCTTCAAGTCCTTCATGCTGTCTATAAACTATTCGCACGCACAGTGCTTTTTTTTCTGGCGATGGATCTATTTAATTCAAATTCTCTTATTTCCCCGCTCTTTTACCTGAGAGAACGGGAAATCGTCAGATATCTTAGCTTGATAAGCTATAAGAATTATAGCATATTATTTTCCAAAGAAAAGAGGAAGTTATGGGAAGAAGATAACGGAGTTTGTCTTATGCGTGCTTATTCGACATTTCTTTGGCATTATTACGTTTTAATTACGTTTATATGACTTATAATTGCTTTAACAACGGAGATTTATCGGACCTCAGCCCCCGTTTATTGCAGAGATTGTTCATCAGTACTTTTTACAGCGCGACGGTATTTTTTATCGCCCGTCGCAGCCTCCCGTGCAGACATTCCGCAGCAGCCGGCCAAATGAGGAAGACGATTCCGTTTGAAACTGTATTTTATTTTTATACAGGCCCGGCCTATGCTTCTCTTGCCGCAGGCCGACAATATTTATCCGAAAAAAGCAGAAGCTTTTTCAGATCATCCGATTGTTCGTGCCGTTGATTCTTTTGAAAAACGATTGGTTGGCGCGGGCGACCGTCTATTGCTCTGAATGGTTCTGCGAACAGCGATTTATTCCGCTGAAAAGGAGGATAGTCTGCACGGGCAGGCGTTACATGGCGAAAACGTCCGGTCTTTTTTCGGGCCGGCGCGGATTCCTGTGAATCGTAGTAAAAATCGCCGGGAAACAATGGTGTATCAGTAAAGTGCTGCTTCTTCTCATCAGTAACGCGCAAAATATCAACAGTTATCGGCAGACAATTGACAGTAAGCAGACTGGAATCCATGAGTGCGAATAATAATTGTACGCGATTGATTGAATCAGCCGCGGCAAAGAGATCAGTCGTGGCTTTTTATCCACCGTGCCAGACCGTTTAGCGGGGTTTCGGTCGGGGTGCTCAGGGCTTCGGTCGGCAGGCCGGAGTTTTCGGTCGACGAGCCCGGGTTTTCGGTCAGCTCAGGGTTTATCGGTCGGCATGGGGAGGTTTTCGGTCGGGGTGCCCGGGTTTTCGGTCGGCGCAGCAACTTTATCGGTCAACGCACGCTATTTTTCAGTCAGCGCAAGGGATTTATCGGCCGGCTCCGGTTTTATCGGTCGACGTGAAGGGGGTTTCGGTCATTGTTTTCGGTTTATCGACCGTTAGAAGCAGGATTTCGGTCGGCTCCGGCAGTTTTTCAGCCATTACACCCGGAGTTTCGACTGCTGCAGAAATTTATTAATTGCGGAAGCGTTTTCCGTCTTTTAAGAGACAGATGGTTTCAGGAAAAGCCGATCATCAATTGACGGCGCAGCAGGACAATGGGCTAAAGGAATACCCATTTTTTTACAGGCCCGGCCCGCGCTTCTCTCGCCGCGGGCCGGCAATATTTATCCAAAAAATGCAGAAGCTTTTTCAAATCATCCCGATTGTTCGTGCCGTTGATTCTGCCCCGGTTCTGGTTCATGCCGATTTTAAGCCGTCATGAGCTGCCGGTTTTGCCCGAAAAAGCTCTTCTGCTTTTATTGTCTGTCGGTCCTATCTGCCTAATTTCCGGAAAAGAATTTTTTTGTTCATGACTTCTTAACGGCGGCCGCATGGTCGTTGTCCGTTAAAATTCCGATGTCAACGGTACATTTTTATGCTTTTTATCTTTGATAAAATTATTTTTTGCGGTGATATATATCACATTTCTTAATATTTTTTATGTCGTAAGCGCAAATTTGTAACGATTGTGTAACGCTGTGAAAGGTAGGATAAGACTATTCGTTGCGCAGGCTATGCCGGAACAAGGAAACTTTCTTTAGGAAGCGGGGCGGGGAAATCGGCTCCGTTGAAAAGAGGTGGGCTATCAAATCTTTTAAATAATGCCGCCCTTTATTTTGCGGTTCTACAGCATGCATGCCGTCGAAGTCCAGGCCTTGGAACACGACGGCATCCGTTATCTAAAAACAACTGTCCGTTTTCATTTTTTCATGAAAAAAGCACGCCGCAACGTGCCCTTGGGCATCCGTCAAAGCCGGACGCCGAATCAAAAAGTTCTATCTTCATGCTCTTTAGCCGCAACCAGATCAGCGTGCCGACTCCAAACTGCCCGCTGACTTGGCCCATTCATTCATGTTCATTTTTCGTGTGTGTTAAAACCGGAGGACCGGTTTTCAGGAACCCGATGCAGGTGGTGCTGCGCAGGGTTGACAGAAAGCCGATCAGCATCAACCGGTCTTTAAAGCACGATTTTACACACAGACAAGGAGAATCGTTGCATGCATAAAATCTACACGAATATCGGCGAACATATCTTTGAAGTCACAGCAGATTCAGCCAACTTTATGAATCTTGTCATACGCCAGTTTACATCGTTGAAAAAGATTCCGGACAGGCCCGTCGATATGGTGGTGCATATCCACGGCGGATACGGAACACCCCTTGTCACTTCTGATTTTAGCATAACCGAACAAGCACGTAAACTTCTTTTTCGACGGGATGACTATTTGATCGACATTGATCCCGACTACTATTCGGCAAATTTATATGTTTATAACGGCCCTGCGCTTAGACAGGCCTTCATCAGTCTTTACAGCTCTTTTATCGTTTTCCGCAACTGGGGGTTTCTGATGCACGGGGAATGTGTTGTCGACAACGGCCTGGCCCACCTTCTTTGCGGGGGCGGCTCCCTTTCCATTTCCGATGATTCGGAAAATCCGTCTCGGCCCGTTTCAGAAGGTATCGTGCTGATTAAGATCGCGTCTGAAGGGATACGCGTCTTTGATTCTCCGTTCGATGAAGCCGCAACTAAGCGTAACAGCCGATCGAACCTGATCGGCAGCGTCCATTTTATTCAGCAGGCGTTTCAGAATAAGCAGATGAAGGCCGGCCGTACATACAGCTTGCTGCGCCTCCTCGACGCTGTGTTCTATTGGCCGCACAGTACAGAACAAACGCGGCGTGTCATTACGATGCTGCGCAGATTTGTTCAGGCCGCCCCCGTTTACAGCAATTATTTTCAGAAAAGAGAAGAAATTAAGGAGCTGATTTCATGAACATGTACTATATTAGAAAGAATAATTGTGAGGCCATGGCGCTTGACGATCATCTGATGGTCGTCAACCCTGATAACTTTACCGTCACTGATCTGAATGAATCCGGCGGAAAATGCTGGGGGCTGCTGGAAAAACGGCAGAGTGCAGACACGCTCATGAAAAAACTGCTGAGCAGCGAGGATCATGCGGCAGACGGACAACAAGATGATCTTGCCCGGCTTCGGACGGATGTTGAAGCGTTTCTTATGCAAATGACGGCATATGGTCTTATTGAACATGTCGGATAAAAACATGCCGATTCACAGAGAAGGCCTCCTTCCCGCCGCAAAAGTCCGGCCTGCCGGACGGGCAGACAATCGCTGCTGTGCTTTGCCCGTGTCCCGTCTTTTTCCCGATAAAAACGGAAGGCAGGTGCCGGGCAAATGGGCCGGCATGGATGACACCCGGGAAGCTGACGGCGCCGTTGTCCCTCTGAAGAAAGCCGCGGAAGCCCCGATACCGGAAAACGGAACGGGCCCGGACGGCACAGGGACGGAAAACCGCAGGAAGGCACTGATCGATCAGATTCTGCGTGACCCGCAAAAGGACATTGACAGGCTGATCGCTCGAATCAGAAAGCAGAATGCAGCGCCGATTGCCGGACGGCCGTCGTATGGGTGCGGGACCGCCAATAGCCAAAAAGGAGACACAAAACACATCGATTTTTACTGCAGCAATCTGTCCGGAAGCACGCGCCGGCCGGAATCGAATTTCGACCGGCAAGCCGGCCTTGCCGTCCGCCAGACCATGGATCGTTACGGGCAGGTGCGGCTCTCCTCACGCGGCCGGAGCATGTACCCGTACATCAAGGAAGGCGACAGCTGCACCTTCCTTGCCCGGGACGCGGCGTTTCTTAACCGGGGCGACGTCTTGCTCTACCAGGACCCGGCCGGCGCGCTGATCGCGCATCGTTTTATCGGAACGCGGCGGGACGCATGCGGGCTGACCGTCTATATTTTAAAAGGAGACAGCAATTTGAAATCCGATTCCCCGGTGTACGCCGGGCAAATTTTCGGCATCATGACGAAAATCGAACTGGCCGGCCGGAAATTCCGGCTTTCCCATATTTTCTGCCGGAGCTGGCAGCGGCTGGTTATGGACTTCCCGCTGATGTCGCGATGTCTGAATAAATACCTTACCTTCCGCAGGATGTTTTAAAAAAGATAATAGGTGCATCCCTTCGCTCATTCAGACACGAATTTTTTAAAAACAACTTTTTAAAGAATTTTTATTTCTAAATTATATATTTATAATAAAAACATTTTTTAATTTGTGGGTGGTTTTCCTTATTTCAGGCTGATTGCCTCCGAGTCCGGACGATTCTCTTCGTGTTTCAGCCCCCCCTACCGGCGCGGCCGTTCGGATCGCAAATTGCCGATAAACGAAAACCCGGATTCCCTACGGGACTGCGGGAATCCGTATCCCTTAGATTTTTTTAGTTTAACGAATCGCAGCGGCCGGCTATGGTACAAGCCGCTGTTGGCCAAAGAATCCTATCATATCAGGATTTCGGGAGCCCCGGCATAGGATCATGGAGAGGCTGGCTAAAAATGTGAAAACAATTTAAAGAGTAGCGCTTTTTTCGAAAAAGAGGACCAGCCTGATGAAAAGGTGCTCTTTTTGTGCGATGGCCGCTTCACACCTGCTTCCCCATAATTAGGAAAAGCAAATAGGTTTCCGGAACAACGGCATGGATCGGCATTTGCGGAACTCTTTCGTTTGCCGGTACATCGGGAAGTTTTTCAGTAAAAAGCAATCGTTTATCGCGCTTTTTGTAACACTTGTGTAATGGACCGTTCATTATAGTGAATTTGTTGATATTTTCCAGATATCATCAATTAAAATGAAAAAAATGACTGACTGGAGGTGAACATTGATGAAAAAGGAAAACAACAATTCCAAGAAAGTTTTGAGCCCGATCGTCCTCAGCCATCGGACAATCCGATTTGAAACGAAAATCAGCAAGCCGCACGGCGGCTGTAATTAATCAGCTGATCCGGCAGTCGTGAACCGCGAGTGTATGTGCATGATGGTTTCCGGCGGGAGAGACATGGGTTCCTACTCTATCTCTCCCGCCGTTTTTTCCATTTTCTTTTGAAGGAGTTCATACCATGATCCTAAAAACAGCTCAAGTTGACGAACATCTGATTCGGTTTTTCTGTGATTCTGTCCGGCTCGAGAAGATGATTGAAGAAAATTTCCGGTTTGTTCCTTCTTCAAAACCGGCTGATCTGTCCGTAACCCTTCGCGACGGTTACGGTGCCCCGTTTGCCGGTTTTGACGTAGAAGCGAAGAAAACCGGACACTCAGTCGTATACACACGCCCGGATTACCGCATCGAATCCGATGCCGATTTCAAACAGGCGGACATCCGGTTTCACGACAGGCTGGCGTTGAAACACGCGCTGATGAATCTGTACAGCTCTTTTATCGTCCGCCGCCATTGGGGGCTGATGATTCATTCTTCCTGCGTGATTGACGGCCGCACTGCCCACCTGTTTTCCGGAACGTCCGGGGCAGGCAAATCGACGGTCGCGCAGCTCTCGCGGCCGCGGCCGCTTCTTTCCGATGAGGCATCGCTTCTGAAAATCGCGCCGGACGGAGTCACTGTCTTCAATTCTCCATTCCGAAGCGACGTGAGCGCACTGAGCGGCGGAAATCCCCGCCCGCTCGCCAGCATCCAGCTGCTCCATCAGTTTCCGGTGAATCGGCGTGACCGGCTGGACAAAGCGAGCGGCCTGCTGCATCTGATTGATAAAGTGTTTTATTGGACGCAAAGTCAGGAGGAAATGCTCAGAGTCATTTCAATTCTGAGACAGTTAACCGAACAAGTACCCGTCTACGATCTCTATTTTCAAAAAAATGACAGCTTCTGGGAACTGATCTCCGATAACAGACACTGTGCAAAAGTCGAGTAAATCTGACATCGTGCTGTCGGTTTATCTGATCTTTGCTGACATGCATTTTACGTAACGATTGTGTCATGATCGTCATTTTAAAATGACATCAGCGGCATCGCGGAAGCCGCCGCTTTGTTTCGGGCGGTCCGGCCGGGCGTTTAAATTTTAGGAGGTCATCCTGTTGCATATTAAAAAATGGGTATTGAGCAGCCATATCGGAAATACTGCCCGGCTGATCGGCCCGCTGATTCTGAAACACTGGCGTGCCTACACCGGACTGACGGCAGTGATGCTGGCCGACATTGCCCTGACTCTCGGCATGGCCTCTTATTTCGGCAAAGTCACGGACGCAGCCGTTGGCAGCCGTCTGTCCGAACTGGTCCGGCTGGTGCCTGTCGGTGCCGGTCTGCTGCTGTTCACGATCGCTGTCAATTTTTTCGATACTTTTTTTGAATCTGCCGCCGTATTCGCTGTGACACGCGATCTGAAAGAAACGTTGTACCGGCATATATTGCTGCTGCAGACGGGAACGATGAATTCACTTCGTTCCGGCGATCTGCTGTCGCGGTTCGGCAACGACATCACGGCCATTCAGAATATGCTGGGTACCCGGCTCGTGGATGTGATCCGTTTTCCGCTGATCTATCTTTCTGTTTTTATCTATCTGTTCCGGATCAGTCCCCCCCTTTCCATGGTCAGTTTGGGCATCGCGCCGGCAGCTGTCGCCGGCAGCGCAATCTTCGGCTTCCTGCTCCGCCGCAACAGCCGCAGAGTCAATCGGCTGACCGGCGACAACACGCAGCTGGTCAGTGAAACGCTGCAAGGATTTCACGTCGTCCGCTCTTTTGCTATGGAGCGCCTGCTGCTGCTGCGTCATAATAAACAGAATCAGGATTTGTACGATCTGGAAATGAAGAGCGCTAAATTGCGCGGTTTCTATTACGCAGGCGGAGCGACGGCAAGCGCTTTGACTTTTCTCGTCAGCCTGTGTCTCGGCGCTTACTTCGTTTCCCAGAAGGAGCTGACCGTCGGTGCGCTGCTGACTTTCATCGCGCTCGTCGAACATCTCGTCTATCCGCTGACCGGCGCGGCAGCCAACTGGGTCAATTTTCAGAAAGCGACAACGGCCGTCGAGCGCGTGCAGGAAATTCTCCGGCTTCCCGTCGAACAGAACCAGTTTCTCTCTCCCCTTCAGACTGCGGACGATCCGGACGGGCCGGCACGATCGATCGAATTCCGCCATCTGACATTCAGCTACGAACCGGGAAAACCCGTTTTCAGCGATCTGAATCTGCAGATTCCGGCCGGGAAAAAAACGGCGGTTGTCGGTCTGAGCGGAGCCGGAAAATCGACGCTTTTTGCTCTTCTCACACGGCTTTACACGCCGCAGCAAGGTTGCATCCGAATCAACGGGCACCCGATCGATTCCCTGTCTCTGAACGTGCTGCGCAGATTGATCGCCCAAGTCCCGCAGGAAACTTTTCTTTTCAATGGCACCATCCGCGACAATCTGCGGCTCGGGCGGGACATAGCTGAAACCGATCTCATTCAGGCAGCGCGGACGGCCGCCCTGGACGATTTTATCCGCGGGCTGCCGCAAGGCTACAACACGGAAATCGGCGAACGCGGGCTGCTCCTCTCCGGCGGTCAGAAACAGCGGCTGGCCATTGCCCGTGCACTTCTGAAAAACGCGCCGATTTTGCTTCTGGACGAAGCAACGGCCGCCCTGGACACCGAAACGGAAACGCGGGTAAAGGCAGCGCTTGACCGGTTGATGGACGGGCGCACCACGATTGTCATCGCGCACCGGCTCTCGACAATACAAAACGCGGATCATATCGTCGTTCTCGAAAAAGGGAAGATCGTCCAGCAGGGGCCGCATGAACGTCTGATGGCGGAAAAAGGACTCTATCGCCGGCTCCAGCTGATCGGAAAAGACACAATCGCGACTATGTAAAGAGCGCCGCCCAGTAAATGGCGAGTACTCCGTCAGTTCATGTCACACTGCGGCGTGAATTCACCGCCGATTCTTCCTGAGCCCTCTTATCGAAAGGCGATAAGCCACAGAGCACAGTCGGTAAATCCGCTGACGGCAGTCATCCTGCGGACAAACGATAAACTCGAAGAGCACCAGGAAGATTACCGGGAATGCTGATAAACCATCGGCAAGGACGATCAATCCGGATAACGATTGATAGATTCTCACGGTCAGCTGATCAATCGGATAACGACGGATCAATATCGGGAACAACCGATAAATCACTGGGAACGACCGTTAAATGCCGGATAGCGACCGATTAATCATCGGAGACGACCGTTAAATCACTGGAAATGACCGTTAAATGCCGGATAGCGGCCGTTAAATCACTGGGGACGACCGTTAAATGCCGAATAACGACCGATTAATCATCGAGGACGACCGATAAACCACTGGAAATGACCGTTAAATGCCGGATAACGACCGTTAAATCATCGAAGACGACCGTTAAGTCGAAAGACGGGTTATATTTTTTTCCGGCTGCCGTCGATTCATGCGGATTGCGGTTTATCCCGGTCCAGCGGGATCATCAGTCAGAAACCCATTGACCGATTGCTCCCGCTATTTAACTGGCAGCTTTGAGGCAGGACCCGTGCTGCAAATTATTCCTGCCGTTCATGAAAAATCACGGATTGAGGTGGCCAATATTGCTGGAACTGCTGCGCACTCTTTACGACGGGCAAACAGAATTTAAAAAAGAACCGGATTTCTATCGGCAGATTATGGAGGACCGGCAATTCGAGCGGGTCTGCTCACAGATCTATTTTTTTCTTAAAAAACAGAAACGGCTCGACCGGCTCCCCCCTTTTTTCCGGAACGCGCTGAAAGAGCGGTTTATAAGAAACATCTCGGCCAGCCTGTTGCTGAAAGCCCAGCTGAAACAGCTGCTGAGCCGATTCGAATCGCTGGGTATCGATGTTATTCCGCTTAAAGGGCCGCTTTTTGCAGAAAAGTATTACGGCGACCTGGCGGCAAGAGATTCGGGAGATATCGATATTCTTATTAGGCCGGAACAGATGGACGCGGCCATCACAATTATTCGGGCAATGGAATTCGTACCCGGGAAAAAATACGAGCCGTACCATTTCCATCGCATATTCTGTAAAAAAATGCCGGACTGGCCGGATGAACTGACGATCGAAGTGCACTGGGACCTTCTGCGCAAAAAAACATCGTCGCTGAATGCGGCCGAGCTCTGGCACGACTCGGTTCCGCTCAGGCCGTATCGGCACGTTTTTGAATTGTCGGATTTCCATACGTTTTATCTGATCTGCCTGCACGGCTGGAATCATGATCTCAACAGCTGGAAGTATTTTATCGATATCATTCAGCTCATTCATGTGATGAAGGACCGGCTTGATTATGGACAGCTGCTTGAGCTTGCCCATAGACAACTGACTTGGAGACGGGTCTCGCATACACTCATGATCGTCTATCATGAATTTCCGCATCTTGACAACGTGCTGCCGTTCCCGATCAGCCATGGCACAACGCTCTGGTGGAGAAGACGCGATCTGCAGTGTGCGGATGCGCCGAAAAAAACCGTGCCGACGAGCATCAGACGCCTTAAACAGCTCCGGGACTACGACAGCCTGTTTCAAAAATGGATCTTTTTAAAAAGAGAAATGATGCCGGATCCGGCTAATTTCGCAGATATTATCGGCAGAGAAGCTATGGCGCGGCCTCGCTTTGTTCAGTATCTGCTTATCTACCTGAAGCGCTTCGAAGGGATGTTCTACCGGGCGCGCAGATAACCGACCGTTCCGCCGCCCCGGACCGCATTCCGATCTCCCCCTTTTGCATGACCGGTAAAATGCTTCAATAAATGGGTATCTCCTCAACTCAGCCATCCAGTCGGCCGCGGCGCGAAAACGCCGGTGATCGTTTTGCACGGGCGGCGGTAGTTTGTGGTTCAGAATGTTCAGATGGGCAGCGGTTTATTCCGCTGAAAAAGGGGATATCCTGCGCGGACAGGCGTTACCTAGCGGGAGAACCTGTTCTTTTTCTTCGGCCTGCTGTGACTCCCTATAAATCGTAGTGAAAATCGCCTGGAAACGATGGCGCATCATCAGTAATCGGTAGAAAATCGCCAGTAACAGCCAAAAGATCAACAGCAAACGAATTGGAATCAATTAGTGAGGATCATCGGAACAGCAAGCTGTACCCGATTGATTTAATCAACCGTGGCAGAGAGTTTACTTTCGATTTAAACAGGGCGATACTCCGCCGGAATAGGGCGAATCAAGCTCATTTCGGGGCGATCATTCACTGTTTTAGGGCGATTCATTCTTTTTTCGGGGCGATAAACTCTTGATGAGGCGATACTCCGCCGGAATAGGGCGAATCAGG